>JBLIZX010000001.1:0-16156 GCA_048860285.1 Macromonas sp.
CCCGCACTTGCAGCTCAGCCACCTGACGTTCGAACGTGCGCGCCATCACGCGCTCGCCCAAGCGCTTGAAGCAGTGCATCTTGGTCTCCACCAGACTGCGGCGGTGGTAGCCGCTCCACCGCTTCCAGATTTTTCGCCCCAGCCGCTCGCAGGCCCTCACCGCCTCGTTGCGCACGCGCATGCCGGGCTTGTTGGCCTTGACCTTCCACAGCCGCGCGTTCTTGCGCGGCGGGATGATGGCTTGCGCGTTGCGCTGGGCAATCGCGTCATGGCACGCCTGGGTGTCGTAGGCCCCGTCGGCACAGACGCTGCCTATCTCTTCCTCTTCGGGAATCTGCGCCAGCAGCTCAGGCAGCATTGGCGCATCGCCCACGCTGTTGTCCGTCACCTCTATGCCCCGTATCTCCAGTGTCTTGGCATCAATGGCCAGATGCACTTTGCGCCACTGCCTGCGGTACTCGGCCCCGTGTTTCTTGCGTTTCCACTCGCCTTCGCCCACGAACTTGATGCCCGTGCTGTCCACCAGCAAGTCCAACGCCCCCTCACCGCTGCCACGGTAGGGCAGCTGCACCTTGAGCGTCTTTTGGCGACGGCTGACCGTACTGTAGTCCGGCACTGGCCAGTCTAGGCTGGCCAGCTGCAACAGGCTTTGCACCAGCCCCAGACCCTGGCGCAGCGGCAGACCAAACAGGCATTTGAGGCTCAGGCAGAACTGGATGCTGGCGTCCGAAAATATCTGTTGGCGACCACGCTTGCCGCTGGGCGTGGCCAGCCACTGCATGTCGCGGTCCAGCCAGATGGTCAGCGAGCCCCGCTCCTTGAGCGCAGCGTTGTACTGCGCCCAGTTGCGGGTCTTATAGCGGGTACTGGTGGTGGCTTTGGCTTCACTCATGGCCCAAGGTTACCTGCTTCCGGGGTGTTTATGCAACAAAGCCCACCTACACCACACAACCAACACCATCTGGCCAGCGAGGCCCGAGAACGCTTTGAAACCACCTACCAAAACGTCAAAGCCCAACTGCTGCGGATGGGGGCCAATGGCCAAAGTCATATCCACACCGTGTACGACTGGTTGGCCCGGTTAAGCGAATTGCGACGTGCGGTGGAACAAACCGACAAAGCCGTGCAACGGTTGGCCGCATTGCCCGACCTGACCACCACCCCCGGCGAACCGATTCCCGCCCCCTAAATGTGGCTCCCCTGATCCAACCGTTACGGTGCGGGCGGTACCACCGCCTGCCCCGGCTTGACCGCCGATTCCAACACCAACTCCACACGCCGGTTGGCGGCGCGTCCTTCTGGCGTGCTGTTGCTGGCCAGCGGGTGCGTATCGGCCAAGCCCGTGGCGCGCAAGCGGGTCGGGTCTATGCCCTGACTTTGCAAGTGGCGCACCACACTGCCCGCACGCCCTGCCGCCAACTCCCAGTTGGACGGAAAACGTATGTTGTGAATCGGTACATCGTCGGTGTGCCCCTCCACCACCACACGGTGCTGCTGCGCCGCATTGAGCGCGGGCAACAAACTGTTGAGCACCTGCAAGCCCTGTGGACTCAAACCCGCATCGCCCGACGGAAACAGCAATTCACTGCTGATGCGAAAACTCACCGTCCCTTCACCACGCACCACCTCCACCCCGGCCCCCAACTGTTCCAGCGGCAAATTGCCCAACGGATCGGCCACCTGCGCACCCGGTTGGCCTGGCTCGGGATGGCTGCTTTGGGGCACCACCGGGCCACTGTGCTGCGATGGCGGCAATGGGGGCTTGCCCGAAATGGGTTCACTCATGGCCAACATAACGACCATCATTACCAGCAACAGCGTCACCACATCCAGATAAGTCAACAACCAACCCTCTTCCTCCTGCGGCGGTGACGGCTCTTGGTGCCAACGAGCAAAACGCCCACCCTGTACCGCTTGGCGACGCTGTGCATCACGGGCGGCCAACAACTGCGCCGCACCGGGCGACAAAGCTGCCGGCCCCAACAACGGGCCGTGCGGCAAAGGTGGAAACGGCGGTAAGGGAGGTAAAGGGGGCAAAGCAGGCGTGCCACCGGGCTCGCCAGACTGGGCCGATCTGGGAGCCGTGGTCATGGTTGCGGCATCTTGCTGGTGTTGGAAGCTGCGGTGGGAGTTTCTGGCCCTTTGGACACCATGGTGGCCAACTTGAAGCCCGAATTGGCGGGCTCACCGTCGAAAATCTCGTCTTCGTACTGCGCCACAAACGACTTCAACGTCTCGCGCATCAGCGACGGACTGCGCCGCGCGCACATCATCGAAATACCCTGCAACACCATGTTCATCAGCACCAAACGCTGTTCGGTGCGCCGCTCCAATTTCACCGCCACCGGCTTGAACACCAAATTGGACAGCAAAATACCGTAAAACGTGGTCATCAGCGCCACGGCCAAACTCTGGCCAATCAACATCATGTCGCGCTGACCCAGCAAATCCATCAAATTGACCAGCCCCACCAGCGTGCCTACCATGCCAAACGCAGGCGCGTAATTGGCCATCAAGCGGAAAATTTGCGCCTCCGCCGTTTCCTGCGCCCGCATGCGCGAAATACGCCACTGCAACAAATCCAGAATATCTTCCTCGGGTGTGCGGTCAATCACCAACTGCACACCCGTGCGCAAAAACGGATTGGTCACTTGGCTGACGGCTTTCTCTACCGCACGCAAATCGTTTTGCGCCCACAATTTGGAAATGCGTACCAACTCCTCAATATCTTGCTGGGTGTACAGGCGTTCATTGCGCATCACCGTGGCAAACAAGCCAAACACCCGCACCACCTCTTTGAGCGGATAGCTCAAAAACGTGGCCGCCATCGTACCGCCCAGCACAATACCCAAACTGGGCAAATCGATGTAGCGGGCCGGATTGTCGGCGGCGAAAAACAGCATCACCGCCAGCAACAGCACGCTGGCCACCATCCCAATTAAGGTGGACGGGTTCATTGTAAAAACTCCTTGAGATCCGCACTTTGCGCCAAAGTAGGGATTGTGCAGCAGCCGCAAACAGATTCCCTACAATCCCCACCTGTATGAAAACCACCGCACAGCGCCATTGGAGCATTGCGTTGCTGGTGTGGATGTTGGGCGCAGCCGCCGTGTACATCCATGTCGAACAGCAAGAACAGGAACACCAAGCACACCAACGCACCACCTTGGCATACCTGAGCACCAACACCGCCCACAACCTACACGACCGTCTGGAACGCCTGACCACGGACAGCAACGCACTGTCCACGCTGCTGCAACCTCGCGCTGACACCAGTCCACCCCAAGCTCTGGCCAACACCGGACTGGAACAACTGCCCCAGATGGGCTACCACTACCGGCTCATCTACCAAACCAACGACGGCCACGTCCACACCGTTGCCGCATCCACGCCAGCGCCACCGCCGTCGGTGTGGCAACAAGCCCTCCACACACCACTGCAACTGCCTGGCGGGCACTGGACACTGAGTACTGCCCCCCAACAAGGCTGGTACCAACGCATCCACACCGAATTCCACATCATGGGCTGGCTGGCCAGCCTGCTGCTGGGTTACCTGACCAAACTGCTGCTTGATTTGCGCGTGCAACGCCAATCGCTGCGGGCCGAAATACAAGCCCAAACCGCCGACATCCAAGCCACCCAGTACCAACTGCAAGCCACCCTCGAAGCCATCCCCGATTTGATGCTGGAACTCGATGCCCAGGGCCACCTGCTGCAACTGCACAGCCAAGCCAGCCACCCACTGCAACCCGCGTGGCCCGACTGCGCCGGGCAACCCATTACCGCACTGTTGCCCCCAGAAGCCAGTGCCGCCATGATGGCCGCCCTGCACGATGCCCACACCACCGGCCACTCGCAAGGCCGCGAATACCCGCTGCACCTGCCCAACCAAAAGTTGCGCTGGTTTGAACTCTCCGGCACGCTCAAGGCAGGCAACCCGCTCGATCCGGTATCGCACGTCATCTTGCTGGCGCGCGACATCACCACCCGCAAACGCGCCGAAGAACAGCTCAAGCTGGCCTCACACTTTTTTGAGGGCAGCAGCGAAGGTTTTGTCATCACCGACGCGCACCAACGAATCATCAAAGTCAACCGCACCTTCACCCAAATCACGGGTTACAGCGTCGAAGAAATGCTGGGCAAGTCCCCTGCGGCACTGTCGTCAGGCCGACACTCCCGCAGCTTTTATCGCCAGATGTGGCAACAAATCAACGCTGTGGGCCAGTGGCAGGGCGAAGTGTGGAACCGGCGCAAAAACGGCGAGGTCTACCCCGAGTGGCTCTCCATCACCCGCGTACCCGACGCACAAGGCCAAACCGCATACTACCTGGCCATCTTCAGCGACACCAGCCAGCGCAAAGAACAAGAAGCGCGCATCCGCTACTTGGCCTACTACGACCCCCTGACCGGCTTGGCCAACCGCAGCTTGCTCAAAGACCGCGCCCAACACGACCTGGCCCAATGCAAACGCCACCAAACCCCGTTGAGCCTGCTCTTTATTGACCTCGACCACTTTAAACAAATCAACGACTCCTTGGGCCACCAAGTCGGCGACCAATTGCTCAAACAAGTCGGTGAACGCCTGGGCCAACAAGTGCGCGAACAAGACACCGTGGCCCGCATGGGTGGCGATGAATTTGTGACGGTGCTGCCCGAAACCAACGACGAAGGTGCGGCACTGGTGGCGCGCAACTTTTTGGAGCGCCTGTCACAACCGTACCAAGTCGGGCCGCACGAACTCACCGTCACGCCCTCCATCGGCATCGCGCTCTACCCCAACGACGGCACCGACTTCGACACCCTGTACCGTTGCGCCGACACCGCCATGTACCGGGCCAAACAAAACGGCCGCAGCAGCTTCAGCTTCTTCACCACCGAAATGCAGGCCCAATCGGTGCGGCGCTTGCAAATCGAAAACGCACTGCGCCGGGCGCTGGAACGCGACCAGCTGTGGCTGCAATACCAACCACAAATGAGCCTGCGCAACCACCAACTGATCGGGATGGAAGTGTTGCTGCGCTGGAACCACCCCGAATGGGGGCCGGTATCGCCCGCAGAATTCATTCCAGTGGCCGAAAACAGCCGACAAATCCTGGCCATCGGCGAATGGGTGCTGCGCACCGCCACCGCGCAAGCCAAAGCGTGGCAAGACCAAGGCTTGCCACCCATCATCATGGCCATCAACCTGTCGGCGGTGCAATTTCGTCAACCCGATTTGCCCGACCTGGTCGGTACCATCCTGCACGACACCGGCTTGGCACCAGAATGGCTGGAACTCGAATTGACCGAAAGCGTGGCCATGCACGACCCAGAAGGTGCCATTGCCACCATGCAGCAACTGCACCAGCGTGGAGTACGCATGTCGGTAGACGACTTTGGCACCGGCTACTCATCGCTCAACTACCTCAAACGGTTCCAGATCTACAAGCTCAAAATCGACCAAAGCTTTGTCCGCGACGTGACCCGCAGCCCCGAAGATGCGCGCATCGTTGAGGCTATCGTCCAAATGGCCGAAAGCATGGGCCTGACCACCATTGCCGAAGGCGTGGAAACACCAGAACAGCTCGAGTTCCTGCGCAGCCACGGCTGCCGCGAAATTCAAGGCTACCACCTCAGCCGCCCCCTCAGTGCCACCGATTTTGAAGCGTTTGTGCGCCAATACCAGCCTACGTATCCCAACCGCACACAAGCGTAAAAAAACCGCCAGTACAGGCGGTTTTTTTCTTACTCAAAGTATCTGCTGCATCACCCAGCGCAACCAGCACCGGGCACACAACTCACCTTAACGCGGCTGGCGACGGCCACCTTCAGGGCGTGAACCACCGCCACCAAACGACGGCTTGCCACCAAAACCCTGGCCACCGTGACCACGAGCGGGCGGGCCATTGCGGCGGTCTTGGCCACCTGCGGCATTGCGCTGCTCACCATAACCACCACGGCCTGCACCGGCAAATTCAGCCTGACGCTCGCCACGGCGCGGTTCAAACGTGTTCTTGTCGCTGCGGCCAAAAGCACCAAAGCCGCGACCAGCATCGTACCCACCACGCGCACCACCCGCCGAACCACGGGGTGCAAAGTCACCACGGCCTGCGCCCGGTGCTGCATCGCGACCAAACGAACGGCCACCACCGTCGCGGTCACGGCCACCACCAAAACCGCCGAAGCCGCCAAAACCACCCCGGTTGTCGCCACCGCGCGATTGCGGACGACCACGGCCAGCACCACCCGGGCGGCGCGTGTCGCGGCGGTCTTCATAGACCTGCTTTTGCGGCTCCAAACCCGGAATGGTGTGGGTATCGATGCGCTGCTGGCTGTAGGCTTCAATCTCGCCAATCTTGCGGCGGTCGCGGAACTCGGCCATCGTCACAGCCAAACCTTGGCGACCCGCACGGCCCGTGCGGCCAATGCGGTGGGTGTAGTCCTCAGCCTTCATCGGCAGACCAAAGTTGAACACGTGGGTGATGGTGGGCACGTCAATGCCACGGGCGGCCACATCGGTGGCCACCAAAATTTGTACACGACCGTCGCGCAGGGCGGTCAAGCGGCGGTTGCGCAGGCCTTGGCTCAAGGCTCCGTGCAGGGCCACCGCCGAAAAACCCACCTGTTGCAACTCTTCCGCCAAACTGTCGCATTCAATTTGGGTGCTGGCAAACACAATCGCTTGGTCAATCGAAGCATCGCGCAACCAATGGTCCAACAGCTTGCGCTTGTGCTCGGCGCTGTCGCACCAGAACAGTTTTTGTTCAATGTTGGTGTGGCGGTCTTGCGGGGTGTCGATCTGCACTTTTTGCGGCGTACGCATCACGCGCTGGGCCAGACTCTGAATGCGCGGCGCAAAGGTGGCGCTGAACATCATGGTTTGGTGGCGCTGAATGGTCAACTGGTTGATGTCGGCCAAGTCGTCCGAGAAGCCCAAGTCCAACATGCGATCGGCTTCGTCCACCACCAAGAACTGCACCTTGTTGAGCTCCAGTTGGCCCGAACGTTGCAAGTCCAGCAAACGGCCCGGTGTTGCCACCACCAAATCGGCATTTTGCAGCTTGGCCAATTGCACTTGGTAAGGAATACCACCCACCACGTTGGCAATGCGCAGACCACGGCAGTGCTTGACCAGATCAATCGCATCGTTGGCCACCTGTTGCGCCAACTCACGGGTCGGGCACAGCACTAGGGCACCCGGCACGGCGGGCTTGAAGTGACGTGCCAACAACGGGTTCTTGCGCTTGGGCTTTTTCGGGGCAGGCTTGCCAGCGGCTTCGGCTTCGGCCACTTGGCGATCCCACTCAGCGCGCTCTGCGGCTTCGGCTGCGGCTTGTTGCTCCAACAGCGTGTGCAGCACCGGCAACAGGAAAGCGGCGGTCTTGCCACTGCCGGTTTGGCTCGACACCATCAAATCGGTGTAACCATCGGTGTGGCCACCTTGCATGGCTTTGGGGATGGCGGCTTGTTGCACCAACGTGGGCTGGGTAAAGCCCAAATCGGCAACGGCCTGCACCAACTCAGGGGCCAAGCCCAAAGCGGCAAAAGCGTTAGGGGTGTTTGCCACGGTGTCAATGGCAACGGGGGTATCGACCACTTCGGTGGTCATGGTTACAGCTTCAGTCATGTCATTCGTCCATGCACCCACAACAGGGCGCAAATGAGCGAAACAAGCAAGTCAAGGAACCACACTGTCAAAAGCGTGTCCGGGTGCCTGATCCGTTCATGGTCAAAAAAACATCAACCATCAAACAGATCAACACGCGCGCCAGGCTTGCGATCGGACAAGCCATGAATGCGAAATGCGAAAGGCCAAAAAACCACGCAGCGCATGGTTAACCAGCAACAACTGGCAGGGGGCCTGAGTGTGAGGCAGATGCAATGAGGATTTACCCGAATTGCGTTATCGGGCAAGCTGCGATTGTCACACAGAACCCCGCGTTTGCCTAGTGCCATTTTCGCTATCGCCGCAGCGGATTGGCCAGACACACGGGCTGACCGGTAAAATTCACCCAGTTTTCACCCGTCCGTCATACTTTTGACACCAAAATCCGACCAGGAGTCCCCGCATGTTGTTTGGCAAGCTGTTGCCTCGCGAAGGCAATTTTTTCGAAATGTTCAACCAGCATGCGGATCACATCGTGGTGGCCGCGCATGCTTTGTCCAACATGGTAGCGTGTTACAGCGACCTGTCCGAACGTGAAAAACACAACCAAACCGTCGATAAGGCAGAACGTGCCGCTGACCACGTCACGCAACAAATCAACCACCTCGTCCACCAAACCTTCATCACCCCCATCGACCGCGAACAAATTCACGGTCTGATCAACGGCATGGATGAAGTGCTGGATTTGATTCAAGACTGTGCCGAAAGCATGGCGCTGTACGATGTACGCCACATCACCGACGAAATCCGGCGATTGACCGACATCAACGTGCAGTGCTGTGAACGCCTGCAATCCGCCATGACGCTGCTGGGCAAAGTGTCCAACGCGGCCAACGCTGAGACCGTGCTCAAAACCTGCGCCGACATCGATCAACTCGAATCCGATGCCAACCGCGTGCTGCGCGTGGCCATGGGCAATCTGTTCCGAGACGAACAAGATGTGCGCGAAGTCATCAAACTCAAAGCCGTGTACGAGTTGCTCGAAAGCATCACCGACCAGTGCGAAGATGTGGCCAACCTGATCGAGGGCGTGGTCCTCGAAAACTCCTAATAACGGAGCAGCACCCATGACAACGGTTCAAACGGCCCTGTGGGTCGTCATGCTGCTGGTCGCTTTGGCGCTGGTGTTCGACTTCATGAACGGTTTCCACGACGCGGCCAACTCGATTGCCACGGTCGTGTCCACCGGTGTGCTCAAACCCACACAAGCGGTGGTGTTCGCGGCATTCTTTAACTTTATTGCCATCTTTATTTTTCACCTCAGCGTGGCAGCCACGGTGGGCAAAGGCATCGCCAGCCCTGGCGTAATCGATGTGCATGTCGTGTTTGGCGCTCTCAGTGGAGCCATTACCTGGAACGTCATCACTTGGTACTACGGTATTCCCAGCAGCTCCTCGCACGCATTGATTGGCGGGATTGTGGGTGCGGTCATCGCCAAGGCTGGCACCAGCGCACTGATTGCCACCGGCATCATGCGCACCGTGGCCTTTATTTTTGTTTCGCCCTTGTTGGGCTTTGTGTTTGGCTCGCTGATGATGGTGTTGGTGGCTTGGATCTGCCGCCGTACCACCCCGGCCAAGGTGGACCGCTGGTTTCGCCGCCTGCAACTGGTTTCAGCCGGAGCGTACAGCTTGGGCCACGGCGGCAACGATGCCCAAAAAACCATCGGCATCATTTGGATGTTGTTGATTTCGACCGGCTATGCCTCCAGCGGCGATGCAGCGCCCGCCACTTGGGTGATTGTGTCGTGTTACATGGCCATTGGCATTGGCACCATGTTTGGTGGCTGGCGCATCGTCAAGACCATGGGCCAGAAAATCACCAAGCTCAAACCTGTGGGCGGTTTTTGTGCCGAAACCGGCGGTGCGCTGACCCTGTTCATCGCCACCGGTTTGGGCGTGCCTGTCTCCACCACCCACACCATCACGGGGGCCATTGTCGGCGTGGGGTCGGTGCAGCGCGCCAGTGCCGTGCGCTGGGGCGTGGCGGGCAACATTGTGTGGGCCTGGATTTTGACCATTCCGGCCTCGGCCTGCGTGGCCGCGCTGGGCTACTGGCTCAGCATGTCGCTGTTCTGATCTGAACACCGCATCAGCAACGCAACCAATGTTCCCGGTAGTGTGCGAGTTCGTCAATCGACTCGTGCACATCGGCCAACGCGGTGTGCAGCTGGTGCTTTTTGAAGGCGCTGTACACCTCCGGTTTCCAGCGACGCGACAGTTCCTTGAGCGTGCTCACATCCACATTGCGGTAGTGAAAATACGCGGCCAATTTGGGCATGTATTTGACCAAAAAACGCCGGTCTTGCCCAATGCTGTTGCCACACATCGGGGCCTTGCCCTTGGGCACGTATTGCCGGATGAAATGCAACAACTGTTCTTGCGCCTGCTCTTCGGTCAATGTGCTGGCCTTGACCTTGTCGATCAAACCGCTGCGCTTGTGCGCACCCCGGTTCCACGCATCCATCTGGTTCAACAATTCATCGCTTTGGTGGATGACAAGCACTGGCCCTTCAATGCGTGGCTCTAGGGTGGGCCCCGTCACCACCACCGCAATTTCCAGCAAGCGTTCTTTGTCCGGATCCAACCCGCTCATCTCACAATCCAACCACACCAAATTCAGGTCGCTTTTGGCCAATACCAGCGGCGCAACTGTGGACGGGCAAGCTGCCGCTGGGGCAACAACAGGGGCAATAGAAGGATCAGACTGGGTCATAACCTGCCATTTTCTCCGATTTGCACAGAACATTCACCCCAAAGCACCGGGTTTCGCTAGACTCTGCCCCCATGATTCTTGCTTCATCGTCGTGGGCTCCTGTATGGAGCCTGGTGTTTTGTAGCGTGTTGCTGCTGTACACGCTCAGCCGCTACACCCTGTCCTACCGGCAATTGCGCCACGTGGCACGACACCGTCACCAAGTGCCCACCGCCTTTGCCGAACACATCACGCTCGCCGCACACCAAAAAGCCGCCGATTACACCTTGGCCAAACTGCGGCTCGACTTGCTGGAACTGCCGTGGCATGCGGCACTGCTGGTCGGCTGGACGTTGTTGGGCGGTCTTCACACCCTCAATCAGATGCTGCTCGTGTGGATGGGCCCAGGCCTGGCACAACAGATCGCACTGCTGGCGGGTTTCTTTGTGGTCAGCTCCGTGCTCGAACTGCCGTGGGGTTGGTACCGCACCTTCCAACTGGAAGCACGCTTTGGCTTCAACCGCAGCAGCCTGGGTCTGTGGCTGAGCGATCAAGCCAAAGGCCTGCTGCTGGGGGCTGTGCTGGGCTTGCCACTGGCTGCCGCACTGCTGTGGCTGATGAACAGCACTGGCCCCACCTGGTGGCTGTGGGGCTGGGGCTTGTGGGCTGGCTTCAACCTGCTCTTGCTGGTGCTCTACCCCACCGTCATTGCTCCCCTGTTCAACCAGTTTCAACCGCTGACCGATGCAACGCTGCGCACCCGCATCGAAGCCCTGTTGCAACGCAGCGGCCTGCGCGCCCAAGGCATTTACGTCATGGACGGTAGCAAACGCAGCACGCACGCCAACGCCTACTTTACGGGCTTGGGCCCAGCCAAACGGGTGGTGTTCTTTGACACACTTCTGGCACAACTCACACCCACACAAATCGACGCTGTGCTGGCCCACGAGCTGGGCCACCTCAAACACCGTCACATCGTGCAACGGGTAGGGGTCATGCTGGTCGCCAGCGGGCTGGGCTTTGCCTTGCTGGGCTGGCTGATCGACCAACCTTGGTTCTACCTTGGCCTGGGTGTGATCCCCAACCTTGACAGCGCCAACAGCGCACTGGCCTTGTTGCTGCTGCTCATCAACGCACCGTTGTTCACGTTTTTTGCCACGCCGCTGTTCAGCTACCAGTCGCGGCAACACGAATTTGAAGCCGACGCTTACGCGGCGCAACACAGCAGCGCCAACGACCTGTGCGCAGCTTTGCTCAAACTCTACCAAGACAACGCCAGCACCCTGACACCCGATCCGTGGTACGCGCGTTTTTACTACTCCCACCCGCCCGCCCACGAACGGTTGGCCCGCTTGAACATCCCTACTGCATGACCTCTGCTTTGTTACAACCCGGCCTGGTGGTGGCCACCCACGGCCGCCACTGCCTGATCGAAACCCCCAATGGCGAGCGCGTGCTGTGCCACCCACGCGGCAAGAAAAGCCAAGCCGTGGTCGGCGACCAAGTGCTGTGGCTGCCCAGCACCGACGAAGGCACCATTGAGCAGTTGCAACCCCGACGCAACCTGCTGTACCGGCAAGACGAAATCCGCACCAAATCCTTTGCCGCCAACTTGGATCAAGTGCTGATTTTGCTGGCCGCTGAACCCGAATTTTCAGAACACCAGTTGACACGCGCCTTAGTGGCTGCCAGTGCCGAGAACATTCCAGCACTGGTGGTGCTGAACAAAAGCGATCTGGGCGTTTTGTTTGAACGCGCCTGGCAACGGCTCACCCCCTACCGCAACATGGGCATCACCGTGCTGCCGCTGTGCCTGAGCCTAGAACAAGACAACAGCCTGGCCACACTGCAACAGCACCTGCACCAGCGCAGCACACTGGTGCTGGGGCCATCGGGCGTAGGCAAAAGCACCTTGGTCAACCGCCTCGTGCCACACGCACAAGCGCAAACCAACGGCATCTCGCGCGCACTCAACTCCGGCAAACACACCACCACCAGCACCACCTGGTACTGGACAGACGATGCCCGCCACACCGCGCTGATCGATTCACCCGGCTTCCAAGAGTTTGGTCTGCACCACATAGACCCCACCCAGTTGGCACGCCTGATGCCGGACTTTGCCCAACACTTGGGACAATGCCGCTTCTACAACTGTACCCACTTGCACGAGCCTGGCTGTGCCGTACGCGCAGCGATCGGGCAAGACGGTACCAGCGGTATCCACGAATCACGCTACCGTATTTACGGTGAACTGTTCAACGAACTGTCGGCACCCAAATACTGAAACACACGGCCCACAACTTCTGGCCAAGTGTCAATGCACCACACTGGCCACCCACATCAAGGCCATCACCATCAGCCACAACACCACACTGCGCCACACCAATCCCATCACACTGGCCAGATGCAGCAGCTGTGGTTCCCGACCATCGTTGAGCACCACACCGGACTCACCCAACCTCACATGGATGGCCCCGGACGTGGCGGCCAACACCACCCCTTCGTTGGCATCGATAAAACGGTGCGCTTCTTGCCGCCAGCTGGCAATAGCTTCCTCAAAGTTGCCCACCACCGCAAACGCCAACGCGGTCACACGCACGGGCAAATAATCTGCCCAGTACCAAGCTTGCGCTGTCACACGCTGCAACGTTTCGCTGGGCGCTTCTATGGACGAGAAACGCCAAACGCGTCGCACATACACCACCATGTAATAAGCCACGGCTCCCGCAGGCCCCAGCCCCAACGCGGCAAACACCACAAAACACGTCAAGACACCAAAAACCTGCCAGTGTGCGGCCAAGGCCGCGTACTCCACCGTCTCCCGCAACACTTGGGTACGTGAAACCTCATGGATATCCTTGTGTTGCCAAGCGGCCAAAGCGGTTTGGGCTCGCACCTCGTCACCCGCCTCCAAGGCTTCGCGCACTCCCATAAAACGGGAACTGAACTGACGAAACCCCACCGTGGCATACAACACCACCACCAACCACACAAAGGCCAACAGCAAGCTGAAGTAAGACAACACGCCATACACCAATGCCGACAGCAAAGCAGGTACCCCAACAGCCAAACCCCATGCAAACCAAGCATGCGGGAGTTGCCCAGCATCGAGCCAGCGTTGCACACGGCGAACCCACAACCGGGCATTGGCTTGCACCCAACTGCCATCACCCAGTGGGCGAGCGTGCTCCAGCAACAAAGCCGTGAAGATTGCAAAGAAATTCATGGCTGCATGATAACGGTGTGGCAACAGTTTTTCAGGCCGACAGGCAACGGTACAAGTTGCGCAACATGCCCGCAGTGGCACCCCAGATATAGCGTTCCACCGTGCCATCGTGGTATGGCATGGCAAACCATTGGCGGTGCCGCCCTTCCCATTCCAAGGTTTGCAACATGTGGTGGGCAGGGTTCATCAAAAACGACAACGGCACTTCAAACACGTCGGCCACTTCTCCCGGATGTGGCTGCCACGTGGCCGCTGACGACACCAATGCCACCACCGGTGTCACCACGTACGCGGTGGCGGTGGTGTAAGGTGGCAACACCGCCAACACATCCACATAACCGGGAGCCAAAGCAATTTCTTCATGCGCTTCGCGCAACGCGGTTGCCACCACATCGGTGTCATCGGCATCTACCCGCCCGCCCGGAAACGCAATTTGCCCAGCGTGGGCGGACAAATGAGACGCACGTTGGGTCAGCAACACGGTTACGCACTCTGGACGCGCCAACAATGGCACCAGCACCGCTGCGGCCACAGGAGAACGCGCAGACAGGGGCGGCTCCGTACGCAGTTCAGGTGTCCAAGCAGGCAGTTGGGCGAAGTGACGGCGCAAACCTTCTGGGGTCAACCGTTGCAATGGCACAGCCGGCAAATGCGCACCCACCGATTCAGACACAGCCTGTCGCGGATCAAACATTGGCACGCTTGTTCAGTCCGTGCAACCGCCACCTCAGCGACGGTGTGACGACAAATAGCGGTACACAAAACCGGGAAATGCCAACGTCAGAAACAACGACGCGGTAATAGCGTAGAACTCCCACCCCTGCGGTGCCACCTGCCCAGCAGATTGTTCGAGCACCAGACCCAGGGCACCCGACAAAAAGTAGCACACCACCAATTCCAGCACGCGCTGCAACAAATTTTTATGGCCCGCTGATGCGCGCGGGCCACAGGCCAACCAACGCTCATTCAAGAATGGCAAATTGGCCAGAAACACAGCCGATGCGATCAAGAAACCGATCGAAATATCAAGATTCATGATGCATCAGCCTAAAGCACCGGTTCAGGCGCGCACCAGCATGGTCTGGATGGCTTGGCTGCACAGCGTCATCAAGCCACCCGGCACAATACCCAGCAACAGCACCAAGGCACCGTTGACGGACAGTACCGCACGCACATCCAAGGGCGCTTGCACCGCAGCGGTTTGGGTCGGAGCATCAAAGTACATGACCTTGACGACGCGCAAGTAGTAGAACGCGCCAATCAGCGACATCATCACCGCAAACACCGACAGGCCAACGTAAATACCGCCACCGGCCTCCAACAATGCTTGCAGCACCGACAACTTGGCATAGAAGCCCACCAATGGCGGTACACCAGCCAGCGAGAACATACAAGCGGCCATCACACCAGCGTACAAAGGGCTGCGCTGGTTTAAACCCGCCAAATCGGCCAACTCTTCAGATTCAAAACCTTGGCGCGACAACAACAAAATCACACCAAAGGTAGCCAACGTGGTCAACACGTAAGTGATGACGTAGAACATGCCTGCGCTGTAAGCGTTGGTCATATTGCCTTTGTCGGCATCTACGACACCAGCCACAAAAGACAACAACATAAAACCCATCTGCGCCACGGTAGAAAACGCCAGCATGCGTTTGAGGTTGGTTTGCGCCACCGCTGCCAAGTTGCCCACCAACAGCGACACCACCGCCAGCACCATCAGCATTTGTTGCCAATCGATGACCAATGGCAACATGCCTTCCACCAGCAAGCGCATCACAATCGCGAACGCGGCCAACTTGGGCGCACCGCCCACCATCAGGGTCACAGCGGTCGGAGCACCGTGGTACACGTCCGGTACCCACATATGGAACGGCACCACACCCAGTTTGAAGGCCAAACCGGCCACCACAAACACCAAACCCAGTACCAAGACTTGTGACATCGGCTGACTCTGCCCCACCTGGGCCGCAATAGCTTGCGCCACAGTTGGCACATGCAAGGAACCCGAAGCCCCGTACACCAGCGACAAACCGTACAGCAAGAAGCCGCTGGCCAGCGCGCCCAGCACAAAGTACTTCATGGCAGCTTCACTGGAATGCAAGTCGTCACGGCGCAACGCCACCAAAGCGTAACTGGAGAGGGTCAGCAACTCCAAACCCATGTAAATGATCAGGAAGTTGTGACCGGAAATCATCACAAACATGCCCAGCAACGCAAACATGGACAGTGTGAACATCTCACCGCCGCGCAGCATATCGCGCGCTGCCGCGTAATGACGACCATACACCAACGTCACCATCACCGCCAACGAGGCAAAACACTTCAGCCACGCCCCCATTGGATCACCGACTACCATGCCACCAAAAGCGTGTGTGATTTGACCACCAGTGGCCAACATGGCCTCCAGTGCCGCCACCACACCCAAGGTCAACAAGGTCAAGCGGTAGGTGGAGCCGCGCAACGGGGTCTTCACCACCAGATCAAACAAAGCAATCACACAGGCCATCCCGAGCAAAAGCAGCTCTGGGTACACCGTGGCCCAGTTGAGACTGTCAGTCATCGTTGTATTCTTTCGATTGGTTGGGGAC
>JBLIZX010000002.1:0-3429 GCA_048860285.1 Macromonas sp.
CGGTACCAAGCTGAGATAATCAGTCCACCCGGTTTTTCATTCCCCTTGGTTCGTTTTCACGGCTTCCCATGACCTTCCAGCTTTGCGTGGCGCAACTCAACTTTGTTGTCGGCGACTTGACCGGCAATGCCGACAAAATCATCCAAGCGGCTCGGCAGGCGCACGCACAGGGGGCGCAACTGTTGCTCACGCCCGAGCTGGCCTTGTGCGGTTATGCCGCCGAAGACCTGCTGTTGCGCCCGGCGTTTTTGGACGCTTGTGATGCCGCGTTGCACACCATTGCCCGCGAAACGGCCGATCTGCACGGACTGCACATCGTGGTGGGCCATCCCCAACGCGTGCCTGGGGTGGTATCGCCATCGCGCAGCGTGGCGGCGGCTCCGTGCCACAACGCCGCCAGCGTCGTCAGCGGGGGGCATATCACCCACACCTACGCCAAGCGCGAGTTGCCCAACTACCAAGTGTTCGACGAGCGCCGCTACTTTGTGCCCGGCAACGCACCATGCGTGTTCGAATTGAGCAACGCCCACGGCCAGCGCCTCAAAGTGGGCTTGTTGATTTGCGAAGATGCGTGGTTTGACGCTCCCGCTGCCCAAGCCCAAGCCGCTGGCGCTGAAGTGTTGGCCGTCATCAACGCCTCGCCGTTCCACGTGGGCAAAGGCGATGAGCGTGAACAGGCCATGCGCTTGCGCGTGTTGGCCACTGGCTTGCCGCTGGTGTACGCCCACTTGGTGGGCGGGCAAGACGAAATCGTGTTCGAGGGCCGCAGCTTTGCGCTGGACCGCAACGGCGCGTTGGCGGCACGGGCTCCCAGCTTTGCCGAAGACCTGCTCACCATTACCCTCCAATCGCCACAGGAGGCCGCTGCCAGCCCATCGCACTTTGGTATGGCCGGCCCCATTTCCCCTGAAAACACCACCGAGGCCGACCTCTGGCACGCCTTGGTGCTGGGCGTGCGCGACTACGTGGGCAAGAATGGCTTTCCGGGCGCGTTGCTGGGCCTTTCGGGGGGCATCGATTCCGCCTTGGTGTTGGCCATCGCTGTGGATGCCCTGGGGGCCGACAAAGTACGCGCGGTGATGATGCCTTCGCCTTACACCGCCGATATCTCTTGGATCGATGCGCGCGACATGGCCGCCCGCATGGGGGTGCGTTACGACGAAATTGCCATCGCGCCGGAGTTTGAGGCCTTCTTGGAGGCACTCACCCCGCTGTTTGAAGGCCGACCGTTCGACACCACCGAAGAAAACCTGCAAGCTCGCATCCGGGGTACCATGCTGATGGCGCTGTCCAACAAACTGGGCAGTGTGGTGTTGACCACCGGCAACAAAAGTGAAATGGCCACCGGCTACTGCACCCTGTACGGCGACATGGCCGGTGGCTTTGCCGTCATCAAAGATGTGGTCAAGACCACCGTGTTCCGGTTGGCGTGGTGGCGCAACGCCAACGACCCTTATGGTACCGGCAGCAATCCCATTCCTGAGCGCATCATCACCCGCCCGCCCAGCGCCGAATTGCGCCCCGACCAAAAAGACCAAGACAGCCTGCCCGCTTACGAGGTGTTGGATGCCATCGTTGAGCGATATATGGAGCAAAACCAGTCGCCTGCTGAGATCGTCGCCGCTGGCTACCCGCAGGCGGCGGTGGAGCAGGTGGTGCGCCTGATCCGCATCAACGAATACAAACGCCGCCAAGCCCCGGTGGGCGTGCGTGTCACACACCGCAGCTTTGGCAAGGACTGGCGCTATCCCATCACCAGCAAATACCGCGCCTGAACCCATTTGCTGGGGGCATGTTAAAGTTTTGTCTTATTTGATTAAGCGTCATTTCGCCGCTGTTGGAGTCTTTCCCGTATGAAACAAATCACCGCCATCATCAAACCGTTCAAACTGGAAGAAGTGCGTGAAGCCTTGGCCGAGCAGGGCGTGACCGGTCTGACTGTGACCGAAGTCAAAGGTTTTGGTCGCCAAAAAGGCCACACCGAACTCTACCGGGGTGCCGAGTATGTGGTGGACTTTTTGCCCAAGGTGCGTTTGGAAGTGGTGGTCAAAACCGACGATGTGGACCGTTGCATTGAAGCCATCATCCGCGCTGCGCGCACGGGCAAAATTGGCGATGGCAAGATTTTTGTCACGCCCGTGGAGCGCGTGATTCGCATTCGTACCGGCGAAGAAGACGATAGCGCGGTTTAATCACGCGGTATCACAGCAGGCGCTGCCACAGTGCCGCGCCCCACACCGCACCGCACAGCAGCAAACTCAGCAGCACAGCGGCGCTGCCCATGTCTTTGGCACGTTTGGACAAGACGTGCCATTCCGGCCCCACACGGTCAATGGCGGCTTCAATGCCGGTATTGAGCAACTCCACCACCATCACCAGCACCACCGCGCCCGCCAACAGTGCGGTTTCCACCCAGTTCTGGCCCAGCCATACCGCCAGTGGTACCAGCACCAGCGCAGCCCATGCCTCCTGCCGAAACGCGGTTTCGTGCCAACCGGCCCGCAGCCCGGCCAGCGAATAACCCAGTGCGTGCCACAGCCGCGACAAGCCCCGACGTTGCTTTTGCGCTTGGGGGGATTCGTGCGGTGTAGAGGAGGAAGAGGGGGGCAACGGCATAGCAAACAGAGGTGGCGCGGTGGGCAAAAATCAGCGTTTTTTGGCGGGTGCGGGTTGCAGCGGTGTTTGCACCAGCCGCGTACCCGCCCAAGCGTCGTGCCAAAACTGTCGGGTGGGGTGCAGCCCAGCCAAAGCGGCCCACAGCACCACCCAACCACTGCACACCGCCGCTATTGCCCCCGGTGTCAGGTGGCCCCAGGCGCTAACGACCAACGGCGGCAAAAACCAGACCCAGCTCAGCACGTAGCGCCACACCGCGCGCGCTTGCGTGACAGGTTGGCCGTGTGCGTCCAACAGCCGAATGTGCCAAGTTTTCATGGCCAGCGTCTGCCCCTTGGCCCAAAACCACCCAAAGTAAATCCCCAGCACCAAAAACAAAAATGCCTGTTGGGCCCAGCGGTTGTCCAATGCGTGCCGGGTTTGGGTCAGCGCGCTGAACAGGTAGCCCGCTACAAACACCACGCCAAACAGCAACATGCCTTCGTATACCCAGCACGCCATGCGACGGCGCAAGGTGGGGGTAGGCCAATCGGTGGGTAGCACGGCAGATACAGGGGGGGCAACGGCGGGAGAGGTCACGTGGCAACGGCGGTGGAACAACACAAAAACAGGGCGTGGCCCGCATTGTCGCACCCACAGGCTACACCAGATATTTACACCTCGCTTTCAACTGGACTCTGTGGCAATGCGATAATGGAGAATTACCAGCATCACAAACTCTCAGGCAAACGGGTCAATATCGCGCGAAACGGGTTTCGCCATGGCATTGGCCTCAAGTTCCAACACCGTCTCACGAGGGCGTGTCAAGGAGCA
>JBLIZX010000003.1:0-8878 GCA_048860285.1 Macromonas sp.
GACGGTTTTTTGGTGCAGGTGGACGAGTCGGTGTTTGCGGTGCCGCTGGACATGATCGAGGAGTGCGTGGCGTTCTCGGCGGAGCCGGGGCACAACTACACGAACCTGCGCGGGCAGGTGCTGCCGTTTATTCGGTTGCGCGAGTTGTTCGAGTTGGATACATGCGCCAAGCGGCGTGAGAACATCGTGGTGCTCAAGCACGCGGGGCAGAAGGCGGGGTTGGTGGTGGACACGCTGCTGGGCGAGTTCCAGACGGTGATCAAGCCGCTGGGCAAGCTGTTCAACCAGGTGCGCTGCATCAGTGGTTCGACGATTTTGGGCAGTGGCGAGGTGGCGCTGATTCTGGATGTGCCCGCCCTGATTCAGCAGGCGGTGCAAGACACCCAGCGCAGACAGGTTGCCCCCCATTCCTCTGTGCCGGTGTTGGCCTGACGGGCCACGGTACCACGCCAAAGAACAATTCAATTCAAGGAGTCACCTGTGTTTGGACATCTCAAAATTGGTACGCGTTTGGGCATGGCGTTTGCCATCACGCTGTTGCTGCTGGTGCTGGTGGCGGCCATTGGTGCGTTGCGCATTGCCACGCTGGACGACGAAATCGACCAGCTGATCAACGACCGCTTTCCCAAAACGGTGCAGGCCAACGACATCATCGATGCCATCAACGAGTCTGACCGGCAGCTGCGCAACGCCTACATCTTTCAGGGGCTGGAATTGCAGCGGTTTTTGCTGGCGTTGGGGGAGCAACGTGACATCATCGAAAACCGGCTGGAGCTGCTGCACAAGACCGTTCACAGCGACGAAGGCAAGGCGCTGCTGAAAAAAATGGTGGACAGCCGCAAGCGTTACCGCATGCACCAAGAAAAAACCTTGGAATTCTTGAAATCCAACCGCCGTGACGAAGCGGCGGCGGTGCTGCAAAACGATTTGACGCTGGCCCAGAGCGAATACACCCAAGCGGTGGCTGCGTTGGTGGACTACCAGACCCGACTGATGGAACAAGCGGGCTCGCAAGCCTCTGCCGTGGCCCACGGTGCCATTGTGTTGGTGTTGGCGCTGACGGCGGTGGCTTTGGTGCTGGGGGCGGTCATGGCGTGGTTGATTGTGCGCAGCATCACGCGCCCGACCGAGCAGCTTATCAAGACCGCCAACAAAATGGCCGCTGGCGTGTTGGATGTGGACATTGACACCCAGCGCACCGACGAGCTGGGCGCGCTGGCGGTGTCGTTGCACACCATGCAGACCTCGTTGCAAACCATGGTGGCCGATGCCGACACGTTGGTCACCGCAGCGGTGCAAGGACGCTTGTCCACCCGCGCCGATGCCACGCGCCACCAAGGCGACTTCCGCAAAATTGTGGAGGGTGTCAACCACACGCTGGACGCGGTGATTGGCCCGCTCAACGTGGCCGCACAGTACGTGGACGATATTTCGCGCGGTGTGGTGCCTGCGCCCATCACCGGCGTGTACCACGGTGATTTCAACACGCTCAAGAACAACCTCAACACTTGCATTGCCGCCATCAACGCGCTGATTGTGGATGCCGATGTGTTGGCCAATGCGGCGTTGCAAGGCAAACTGTCGACCCGTGCCGATGCCACGCGCCACCAAGGCGATTTCCGCAAAATTGTGGAAGGGGTCAATGCAACGTTGGACGCGGTCATTGGGCCGCTCAACGAGGCGATGAGTGTGCTGGGCGCGGTGGAGCAGGGCGATCTCAGCCGCAGTGTGCAGGGCCAGTACCAGGGCGATTTGCTGGCGCTGCGCAACATGGTCAACAACGCTGTGGCCAAAATGGACGGGGTGATTACCGAAGTGTTGAACGCCACCGAAACGCTGTCCGCTGCGTCGGAGCAAATCAGCGTGACGGCGCAGTCGCTGTCGCAAGCTTCCAGCGAACAGGCCGCCAGTGTGGAAGAAACCAGCGCGTCCGTCGAGCAAATGACGGCTTCCATTGGGCAAAACACCGAGAACGCCAAAGTCACCGACAGCATGGCCAGCCAAGCCGCACGCCAAGCCACCGAAGGGGGAGAGTCGGTGGCGGCCACGGTGTCGGCCATGAAGCAAATTGCGCGCAAGATCAGCATCATTGACGAAATTGCCTACCAAACCAACTTGCTGGCGCTCAACGCCGCCATTGAAGCGGCGCGTGCGGGCAGCCACGGCAAGGGTTTTGCGGTGGTGGCCGCCGAGGTGCGCAAACTGGCCGAGCGCAGCCAGGTGGCGGCACAGGAAATTGGTGAAGTGGCCAATTCCAGCGTCGAACTGGCCGAAAAAGCGGGCACGCTGTTGGGCGAAATTGTGCCCAGCATCCAAAAAACCTCCGACTTGGTGCAGGAGATCTCCGCTGCGTCGGAAGAACAGTCGTCCGGCGCGGGACAAATCAACGCCGCTGTGGGCCAGTTGAGCCAAACCACGCAACAAAACGCGGCCAGTGCCGAACAACTGGCGGCCACCGCCGAAGAAATGGCCTCTCAGGTCGAGCGGTTGCAAAGCACCATGTCGTTTTTCAAGCTCGCCAGCGCTGGTGCAGCGGACAAACCCACCCCCAGCGCCAGCAAAAACGCGCGTCCGCCGTTGCTGCGCCGCACCGCACCGCCTCCGGTGCCACGTACCGCGGCGGCCGGTATCGATGAGAGCAAGTTCAGTGAATTCTTTTGAGCGAAAGCCCAGCCATGCGATCCCCGCTTGAGGTGCCCATTACCGAAGCTGAGTTTGCGTTGTTCCAGCGTTGGATTTTTGAGGAGGCGGGCATCACCCTGCCCGACACCAAGGCCAGCTTGGTGGCGCACCGGTTGGCGCGGCGCTTGCAAGTGCATGGCCTGCGCAGTTACCGCGATTACTTTGCGTGGTTGCAGCAGCCCGGCCATGCGGCGGAATTGCAAGTGGCGGTGGACTTGCTGACCACCAACGAAACGTACTTCTTCCGCGAGCACAAGCACTTTGATTTTTTGCGCGAGCAGGCCCTGGCGGCGCGGGGCCGGACGCAGCCGTTTCGCGTCTGGAGCGCGGCCAGTTCCAGCGGCGAGGAAGCGTACAGCATCGCCATGGTGCTGGCCGATTGCCTGGACGAGGCCACGCCGTGGGAGGTGATGGGGTCCGACATCAGTACGCGCGTGTTGCACGGGGCGCAGCAGGCGCACTACTCGTTGGAGCGTGCGCGCCATATTCCCAAACACTACTTGCAACGTTTTTGCCTCAAGGGTGGTTACGAGTACCTGAACACGCTGTTGATCAAGCACCACCTGCGCCGTCGGGTCAATTTTCGGCACATCAACCTCAATGCGCCGTTGCCTGCGGTGGGGGCGTTTGACGTGGTGTTCCTGCGCAATGTGATGATCTACTTCAACCACCACACCAAGCGCGAGGTGGCCTCGCGTGTGCTGGCGGTCATCAAGCCGGGCGGGCATTTTTTGGTGGGGCATTCCGAAAGCCTGTCCGACATTGTGCCCAGCGTGCAGGCGCTGGCCCCTTCGATTTACCGCAAACCGCATTGAGGTTGGGGGTCACAGCACCACATCTGTTGTGGCGCTGTGTTTCAGGCCAGCGTCAGGTGCAGCGGCCAGTCGGTCGCTTGCCAGTGCCGGGCTTCTTGTTGCAGCAGCCAAGCGGACTGCGGGTGAGATTGCGACCAGCCGGGCCGTGTGCTCAAGTGTGTGCTGCCACCACCGTGGGGGTGCAAGTGGACGCTGGCGCTGTCGGGCGTGTGCCGGGCGTGGCACAGCAGCACCGCCAGCCGCAGGCACAGCAGCAGTGCGCGGAAGGCCGGTTGCGCCAGCAACTGGGGATCAATTTTGTGCAACGCCCCACGCTGGCCCAGCACCAGTTGCCCCAGATGGTGCAGCTCGTCCAGTGCAAAGCCGGGGGCATCGGTGTGTTCCAGTACGTAAGCGCCGTGGTGGTGCGCACGTTCGTGCGAGATGTAGGCCCCCACCTCGTGCAGTTGCGCCGCCCAGTGCAGCCGTTGTGCGTGGCCGTGGGGCAGGGCGATGTGGGGCAGCAGCGGTTGCAACAGTTGCTGTGCCACCGTGTCCACCCGTTGGGCTTGGGGCGTGTCCACGCCAGAGCGGCGTTGCAGCCGGGCCACGCTGTGCGCGCGCACATCGGTGGTTTCGCTGTCGCGGTCAATCAGGTCGTACAGCGCGCCTTGGCGCAACGCGCCGTTGGCCTGGTGCAGGGTGTGCAGTTGAAGCACCTCGAACAGAGCCAGCAGCACACTCACCCCACCGGCGGTGACGGGGCGGCGTTGTGTGGACATACCCGCCAGTTGCAGGCGCGAGGCGTGGCCCGCCGCTACCATCTGTTGTACCAGCCAGTCCAGCCCATCGCGCGTGACTTGGCCGTCCGGGTAGCCGTTGGCGGCCAGCACTTCGGCCACCGCGCCCACGGTGCCCGATGAGCCATAGGCAGCGTCCCAGCCGCTGGGGTTGAAGGTGTGGATGGCCTCGTCGAGCACCGCCACCGCTGCCACCCGTGCCGTGGCCATCGCTTCGGCGCTGATGGTCCCTTCCGGAAAGTAACGCAGCGCCCACGACACACTGCCCACGTGGTACGACTCCACTTGCCGGGGTGTGTAACGCTGGCCCAGCACCAGCTCGGTGGAGCGCCCACCAATGTCCACCACCAACCGGGTTTCGTCCGATTGTGGCAACAAGCGCGATACGCCTTGGTAAATCAGCCGCCCTTCCTCCTGCCCCGACACCACCTCGATGGGAAACCCCAGAATCTGCTGGGCTGGCCCCAGAAACGCTTCACGGTTGTGCGCTTCGCGCAGCGTCTGCGTGGCCACGGCGCGCACTTGGGCCGGGGCAAAGCCGCGCAGCCGTTCGGCAAAGCGGGCCAGACAGTCCCAGCCGCGCACCATCGCGTCGTGGCTGAGGCGGTGCTGCGCGTCCAACCCCGCGCCTTGGCGCACCATTTCCTTGAGGTAGTCCACACGCTCGATGTGGCCCGCACGGTACGCACCAATTTCCAGCCGAAAGCTGTTGGAGCCTAAATCCAGTGCGGCCAGCAGTGTGCTGTTTCTCATAGAAGGTGCGTCGTCTCAGGTCAGAAGCCCCGGCGTTTGGCCGCCGACAGCACCATCACCACGTCGCTGGTGGCACGGCTGAAGGGGGTGCCCGGTGCCAAGGCTTCTTCGGCTTGCAAGAATTGCCGCTGGTTGATCAAATCGCCCACTTGGCCCGCCACGCGGTGAAAATGTGCGTGCTTGCCCACCAGTTCCATGAAAGTGGAACGCTGGGCCAGCCGCTGGCCGTCAGCGTAAATCCATTTGCCCAAGGCGCAGCAATCGTCGCGCGACAGGGTTTTGGTGTCCACCGTCGCGCCGGTTTCAATCGCGTCGCGCAATTTGGTTTTCCATTGCCGGTGCGCGTCGATGATGCTGTCCACATCGACCCCTTCCACCAGCGCCGCCGCTTTGTGGCCGGGCAGCCGGAATTCGTCCACCTGTGCGGCCATGCGCACCGCGGCTTCGCTTTGCGCGTTGGCGGCGGCGCTGACTTGTTCCACCAGCGCGGCATTGGCTTGCGTGCTGTGGTCTAGGTCGTGTACCGCTTGGCCAATTTGTTGGATGCCCGCAGCTTGCTCGCGCGCCCCGGTGGACACTTCGTCGAGCAGCTCTTTGATGTGCTCGGCGCTGCCCACCATTTCGTTCATGGTCTGGCCCGCTTGGCGCACGGTGTGTACGCCGGTAGTCACCTCGTGGGTGCTGTGCTCAATCAGCGTTTTGATTTCTTTGGCGGCTTGCGCGCTGCGGCCTGCCAAGGCCCGCACTTCTGAGGCCACGACCGCAAAGCCGCGCCCTTGTTCACCGGCGCGTGCGGCTTCCACCGCCGCGTTCAGGGCCAAGATGTTGGTTTGGAACGCAATGCCGTCGATCACGGCAATGATGTCGCTGATTTTTTGAGACGAGCCTTGAATGCGTTCCATGGTCTGTACCACATTGGACATGACTTCACCACCACGGCTGGCGGTCTTGGCGTTGTCCACCGCAATTTGCGACGCTTCTTGCACCGCTTGTGCCGTCATGGCCACCGTGGAGGTGGTTTGTTCCAGCGAGGCGGACGATTGCTCCAGCGCTGCCGCTGCGGCTTCGGTGCGGGCGGCCAAGTCGCTGGTGCCGTGTGCAATTTCCAGGCTGGAATTGACCACGGTGTCGCTGGCCTGCTGTACCTCGCGCACCGTTTCTTGCAGCGACAACTGCATGTTGCGCAGTTCGCGCAGCAGCCCAGCCACTTCATCTTGGCCGTTGCCTGCAATCTCGCCGCGCAAATCGCCCATGGCAATCGCAATCAGGTGGCGGCGCACGGCCTTGAAACCGCCGGTCATGGAGCGGTAAAAACCCATGAACAAATAGCCCGCCAGCAGCAGCCCCACCGCCGTGAGTACCAGCGACAACACCAACTCGCGCTGCAACGTGGTTTGCCGTTCTTGCAGCAGTTGGTCGAGTACACCCAGGTTTTTGTGGACTTGGGCGAACTGGGTTTGCAAGGTTTGCCGTGCCGCTTCGGCAAAGGCTTGGGCATCGCCTTGGGGCACAGATTCGTTGGTGACAAAACTGCGGGTGATCAGGGCATCAAACGCTTGCGTTACGTCGGGTGCGTTGGTTTGTATGGCGTTGGCGTAATCGGGTGCGGTTTGTTGCACTTTTTGCAGCGACACCCGTGCCAGACGCAGTTCATGCCGCACCACGGCCAGATGGCTGTGCAGTTCGGTCAACGTTTGTGTGGGCAGTTGCTGGCGTACAAACGCTTGGGTGCCCAGTGCAGACAACGCCGCGGTGCGCTGTATGACTTGGGGGGCACGCATCAGCACCGCGCTCATCAGGTGGTAACTGGCCATGTCGGGGTCCAGTGCCAGCCCCGATTGGTCGGTCACGGTGTCCAGCAACCCCACCAGCGCCTGTGTGGTGGCCGCCGCATCGCCCGCTTGTTGCAGTTGTGCCATGCTGGCGCTGGTTTTGAGGGCGGTACCCAATTCCGCATCCAACGCTTTGACCGCCGACAGGGCGGTATTGAGGCGTTGCTGGCCGTCGCTGTGCCCGGTTTGCCATTGCACCGCCGCTTCCAATGCGCCATACACGGTTTGCACATAACGCACCCCCTCACGCTCTTGGTGGGCAAACGCCATTTGCGCTTGTTGGTTGCTGGCGTACACCCACAGCAACCACAGCAGCGGCACCATGAAAGTGGCTGAAATCAGCGCCATTTTGACCGGAAAACGGTGGCGCTGCATCAAACTGGCGGCTGGCCGCCAGAGGGGCAAATTGACAATTCTGTTTAATAGTTTCATTTATGCTGGAAAAATGAAGCGACTTTTTTAACTCTGCGTTGTGGGTGGCGCGAATTTATCACGGTACAGTCACGTTTCGGTGGTAACAACTGGCACGTTACGGCCCCATTTTTTGCGCTTTTGCGGTTTCTGCACAAGGATGGTGCAGTGGGTGTGGCAAAGCGTGGGGTTGGCCTTGTGTGGCGGGATAGCTGGGCACTTCTACAATCGGCATTTGGTTTTTTGTTGCATTTTCTACCTCCACGTCATGAAATTCCTCCGCTTTTCCGACATCTGTTCCAGTGGCCAAGCCCAAGGCAAACGTGTGTTCATCCGCGCCGACCTGAACGTGCCGCAAGACGACGCAGGCAACATCACCGAAGACACGCGCATCCGCGCTTCGTTGCCCGCCATTCAGTTGGCACTGGGCGCAGGTGCCGCCGTGATGGTGACCTCGCATTTGGGTCGTCCCACCGAAGGCGAGTTCCGCCCCGAGGACTCGCTGGCCCCGGTAGCCAAGCGCTTGGGCAAGATGCTGGGCCGCGAGGTGCCGCTCATCAGCAACTGGGTCGATGGTGGTTTTGAGGTGCAGCCCGGTCAGGTCGTGCTGTTGGAAAACTGCCGCTTGAACAAAGGTGAAAAGAAGAACAACCCCGAATTGGCCGCCAAACTGGGCAAGTTGTGCGACATCTTCGTCCACGACGCTTTTGGTACCGCCCACCGAGCCGAAGCCACCACCTACGGCATTGCCGAAACCGCCCCCGTGGCCTGTGCAGGCCCTTTGCTGGCCGCCGAAATGGACGCGCTGACCCAAGCCTTGCTGGAGCCCAAGCGTCCGCTGGTGGCGATTGTGGGCGGCTCCAAGGTCAGCACCAAACTGTCCATCCTCAAGACCCTGGCCACCAAAGTGGACCAACTGATTGTGGGGGGCGGCATTGCCAACACCTTCTTGTTGGCGGCGGGCAAGCGCATTGGCGATTCGTTGGCCGAACCCGAGATGGTGCGCGAAGCCCAGCAAGTCATGGACATCATGAAAGCGCGCGGTGCCGAAGTGCCGCTGCCGGTCGATGTGGTGGTGGCCGACGAAGTGTCGGCGCTGGCACGCGCCAACCGCATCAGCGCCGACGATGTGAGCCCGCACGACCGCATTTTGGACGTGGGCCCCAAAACCTCGGCCAAACTGGCCGAGATCATTGCCAACGCGGGCACCATTGTGTGGAACGGCCCAGTGGGTGTGTTTGAGTACCCGCAGTTTGCCGGTGGCACCAAAATGATGGCCTCGGCCATTGCGCACTCCGAGGCCTTCAGCATTGCGGGTGGCGGCGACACTTTGGCTGCCATTGCCAAGTTCGACATCGCCAACGAGGTGGGCTACATCAGCACAGGTGGTGGCGCGTTCCTCGAAGTGCTGGAAGGCAAAACCCTGCCCGCGTTTGAAGTGCTGGCCAAGCGCGCTGGCTAAGGCCCGGTGGTGGTAGTATGGAGCGCACAATTCTTTATCATTCTGTTGTTGCATGACTACCACCGCTGCCCCTGCTGCTGGATCCGCCACACGTGTGTTGCGCGTGCTGGTGGTGGACGACGATGCCATGAACTTGCGCATTGC
>JBLIZX010000004.1:0-13630 GCA_048860285.1 Macromonas sp.
GCGCAATTCAATGGCCCGGCGCACAAAGGCCAAAAAACGTGCCGCTTCGTCGGGTGGCAGCACTTGGGCCATCGTTTTGCCGATGACTTGGTGGGCGCTGGCGTAGAGCAGACCTTCATCGGGTGCCACGGCTTCGATGTAGCGGCCATCCTCATCGACCACCAACAAAATGTCGGGCGAGGCCCGGGTGATGGCACGGCGCAGGGCTTCGCTGCGCTCCAGCGCATGTTTGGTCTGGCGTTGGTGTTCCAAGTCTTGCAGCAGCAGCCCCAGCGCCGCCGTGGCTGGGGTCAATACCCCCAGATACGCCACCACAAAAGCTCCCAACACCGGCGGCGATGAGGCCGATGGCAGCAACCACATCACCACCACCAGCGCCAGCAGGTGCAACACAAGGCCAAAGGCCAAAAAATGGTAGCCACTGGCCTGCAACCACCCCCGCACCACCGCACGGCGGTACGCTAAGCCCAACGCCACCGACAACACAATAATGCCTACCCCGGCCACCGCGCCACTGCCTCCCACCCAAAGGCGGTACAGCATGGCCATGCCCCCGGCCACCAACGCCACCAGCGGGCCACCAAAAAAACCGGCCATGCCCAGCACCACCGTGCGCCCGTCCAGCAACACCCCCGCCAACGGCACCACCGGCAACGAGATACCCACCACACAGATCAGGCCAAAGATCAACCCAGCACACCACTGCGCCTGACGTTGCCGCTGCCCCCAAAAGCGCAGGTTGAACTCGTACAGCGAACTTAACACCAACAGCAACAGCGTGCTGTAGAGCAAGTCAAAAAACATGTGGCGCTCGATCACGGCCACCACCCTCAACCCGCAGTGGCGCTGTACGGGCCGGAAATTTGTTGAATCTGCTGATCTTTTCGTTGCAAATCGGCATCAGAATCGGCAAAACGCTGTGCAATGGCCCAGAACTGGTCTTGCACCGCCACCAACGCATCCACCATGTCGGGATCAAAGTGCTGGCCCCGGCCCTGCACGATGATGGCCACCGCTTGGTCGTGCGGCATGCCTGCTTTGTAGATGCGGCGACTGATGAGCGCGTCGTACACATCGGCCACCGCCATCAAACGCGCCGAGATGGGAATCTGCTCCCCCACCGCGCCTTGCGGGTAGCCACTGCCGTCCCACTTTTCTTGGTGGCCGTAGGCAATTTCTTTGGCCAGACTCAAGAATTCCACCTTCATGCCCAAGTGGTCTTCCGCGGCTTGGATGGCATCACGCCCCAGCGTGGTGTGGGTTTTCATGATGTCAAACTCTTCGGGCGTGAGCTTGCCGGGCTTGAGCAAGATGCGGTCGGGGATGCCGACTTTGCCAATGTCGTGCAGCGGAGCGGACTTGAACAGCATGGCGATGTAGCGGTCGTCAAGCACGTGGGCAAAGCGTGGGTGGGTGCGCAGGTGTTGCGCCAGCACTTGGACGTAGTGCTGGGTGCGCCGGATGTGGTTGCCGGTGTCGGAGTCGCGCGTTTCGGCCAGTGAGGCCATGGCCATGATGGTCACATCTTGGATGGCCATGACTTCGGCGGTGCGCCGCGCCACTTCGGCTTCCAAAAAATCGGCTTTGTTGCGCAAAAAATCGGCGCTGGCCTTGAGGGCCAGATGGTTGCGCACACGTGCCAGCACAATGGGTGGGCTGATGGGTTTGGTGATGTAGTCCACCGCGCCCAATTCCAGCCCCATTTTTTCATCTTCGATGCCCGCCCTGGCGGTCAGGAAAATGATGGGAATATCGCGCGTGGCGGGGTTGGCCTGCAAGTGGCGGCACACCTCGTAACCATCCATGCCGGGCATCATGATGTCGAGCAAGATCAAATCGGGCGGTGCGTCGGACTGGGCAATGCGCAGGGCCTTTTCACCGTCGATGGCGGCTTTGACTTTGTACTTATCGCGCAACAAACTGGTCATCAAAGACAGGTTGGCCGGGGTGTCGTCCACCACCAGCACGGTGGCTTTCTCGGGCAGGTCAAGGTCGAGGTTCATGGCGTAAGCGTAACCGTTGCAAGGAAAATGGGTGTTAAACCACGGGACGGGCCACCACACACACGCAGCGCGCGTGCTGGCCAATGGCTGGGATATTGGCCAAGGTGATGGCCACGGCCAATTCGTGCCCTTGTTGGTGCTGTGCCATCAGGCCAGTGCGCCAATTGGCCATTTTCAGCACATCGCCCATGCTGCCATTGGCAAAACGTTGGCGCTGTGCCACGTGTGCGGCACGCAGGCGTGGTGGCAACAGATCTTCCACCGTCAAGTTCAAGAATTGGTCAGCGCGGTAACCGAACAGTTGTTCGGCCACCCGGTTGGCAAACAGAATGCCGCCGTCGTCGGCCACGATCAAAATGGCATCGGGCGCACCCGACAAAATGGATTGGTACCAGTGCTCCATGTCTTGGCTGTAAGCCTGCTGGGTTTGGTAGTGCTCGGCATCGCGGCGGGCTTGGGCCAACAGCTCGGTGGTGCGCTGTTCGGCCAGCAAAATTTCTATATTCATGGCCAGCACAGGCAGGATGGCCTCCAACACAGGGCGGTGCTGGGCCAACTGCGGTTGCGACGAAGCCAACTCCAGCACACCCAACAGTTGTTCGTTGCGCACCAGTGGCAGCAAGGCCAGCCCGCGGGGTTGCGCCTGTCCCAACCCACTGGCAATGCGCCAAAAGCCGGGGGCCACCACGTCGTCAAACCACAGGCCGCGTTGCTCCAGCGCGCACTGGCCCAACAAACCGTCGCCATACGGCACCGATGCGGGTGCGTCGTCCCCGGTGGCGTAAGATCCAGCCAAATGCAGCGCGGGTGTGGTGTGGCAAATGCTGTCCACACGGTACAGGGTACCTTGCTGCACGGGCACAAAGCGGCTGAGGTGTTCAAACAAGGTGTGTACCAGCGCAGGAAAGTCGCGTGCGTGCTGCAACGCCAGCGTTAGGCGGGACTGCTGCTGTTCCAATCGCCGGGACTGGGCCAACGCACGCAAACTGGCTTCGGCTTGGGTCAGAGCATCGCGCCGGGCAGCGGCATCGCGCCAACCGCGCAAGGCCAACCACAGCACCGCGCCCACACCCACCGAAACACCCACAAACACCAGCAGCCAAGCGCTCCAAGGCACCGCTTCAGACACTGGGGCCAACACCACCAGTTGCCAGCGTCCGTGGGCATCCTTCCAACCCAAACTGGCCCGCACCCGCACATGGCGCTCGCCCAACAACACGGTGGCCGGTTGGCTCACGTCCACCGGAAGCACCGCATGCTGCGAAGGGGCGGCATCGTTTGCGCCAAATTGGCGTTGCTCGCGCACTTCGGCCCACAGTTGGGGCGACGGTGGGGCCACAAAGTGGTTGCGCCAACCGGTTTCGGTGCTGGCAAACACCACGCCTTGTGGCGACACCAACAACGCGCGCCAGTTGAGGCCGTTGCGCAAACGGTCGTCCAAATCGGCGGCCACTTGGCGCACCACCACCACCCCCAGCACGCGGCGTTCGGCTGGTGGGTCATCGCTGTAAATGGGAGCTGCCACATAAAACCCGCGCACCGGATTGCGGTAACCAACGGCTGGGTACACGTTGGGCACACCTGCCATCGCTTGTTGCCAGAAGGGGCGGTACGACATGTCGTCGCCCAACGCGCTTTGGCGTTCGGTGGCGTGTGCGACCACAGTGCCGCCAGCATTGAGCACGTACACGCTGTGAACGTTCAAAGTTTGGCGGGCCACGTGCAAACGGGCCAGTGTGCTGGCTTCGTTGGGCGGCAGTTGTCCGGTGGCAATCGCTTTGACCAAGGGCTCGTTCACGCCCAGCAACAAGGCCGCGCCCATGGCCGGGCCACGCAGGGTTTCATCTTCGAGCTGCACGGCTTGGCGTTGGGCTTGCCCTTCCAGCGCCAGCCGGAACTGGTCTTCTTGCGTGCCGCGGTACCACGTGGTTGCTGCCCAACCCAGCAACAATGCCAGCACCACCACCAACAGGTGCAGCATGAACCAGCGTTGCTGGAACCATTTCAAGTGCCGTGTCATGCCACCACCTCCAAGCCTTGGGCGCGTGCCGCTTGTTGCAAGGTGTGCAGGGCGGTTTCGTAATCAAAACCGCGCAAGGCGTTTTCCGCCGTGGCGGCAGCTGGCCCCAGCCCCGCGCGCAACAACGCGGCATGCTGATCCCACAGTTCTTCGCAAGCGGAGTCGTCGTCGGCCAACAATGGCAACAGGCGGTTGAGCACCTGTTGCAACGCCACCCGATCGACCGTGGCCGGTGCCATCGGCGTGACGGTGGGCTGCTCAGGCGGTAACACATGGCCCAGTTGCGCCAGCAAGGGCTCCAGCACTTGGGCACAAGCGGACAACAAGGGAGTCAGATCGGTCTGCGGGCGTTGTTCTCGAATGGCGGCTTCCAGCAACGCGGCCTGGGTTTGCACGGCCTCGGCACCGATGCTGGCCGCTGTGCCTTTAAGCGTGTGGGCCAGACGTTCGGCGGTGACCACATCGCCCGCCGCCAGCGCAGCGGCCACTTCGGCCAAGGTGTGTTGGGACCCCACCCAAAATTTGCGCAACATGCTGAGGTACAGCGTCTTTTTGCCCAACACACGCTTGAGGCCTTGCTCCACATCCAAACCAGGGATGGGGTGGAAATGGGGCTCCAGCCCAAGGTCTAAAAGTTGGGAACCGCCCTGATCGGGTGCAGGTAGCACGGGTGCGGTGGTGGTCGCCACGGCAGGCGCAGGCGTTGTCATAGCCACCGCAGCAGGGATGTGGGCCCGCGCCGGAATCCAACGCAACAAAGCGCGCCACAATTCATCGGGGTCAATGGGTTTGGCGACGTAACCGTTCATGCCTGCGGCCAAGCAACGCTCACGGTCTTGCTGCATGGCGTTGGCGGTCATGGCAATGATGGGCAGCGGTGCAAACTGCGCCAACTCGCGGATTTTCAGCGTGGCCGCCACACCGTCGAGCACCGGCATTTGCATGTCCATCAGCACCGCATCGTAATGGGTGGCGGGCTGGCGCAGCAACATGTCCAGCGCGATTTGGCCATGTTCGGCGACCTCGACCACAAAACCAGCGTCCTGCAACAGTTCACGCGCCACTTCTTGGTTGAGTTCATTGTCTTCCACCAGCAACAAGCGCGCACCAGCAATGCGGGTCAAACTGGCTTCTACCGCCGAGGGGGTGGCCGCACGGCTGCGCCCAGCATCCTCCTGCACATCGCCGAGCGCACGAATGGTCGCATCGAACAACACCGAAGGGTTGACAGGCTTGATGAGCACATCTTCAAAACCAGCGGTTTCCGCCCCTTTGATCACTTCTTCGCGGCCATAGGCCGTCACCATGATGAGGTGCGGCGGCGGGGTCAGGCCCAACGCCAAAATTTGGCTGCCGGTGGTAATGCCATCCATGTCGGGCATTTGCCAATCGGAAAACACGATGGCGTAAGGCCGCCCATCGTTGGCGGCTTGGCGCACCGCCGCCACCCCGGCTTGGCCGCTGTCCACCGCATCGGCCACAAAGCTCATGCCGCTGAGCATGTCGGCCAGCACAATGCGGGCGTGTTCGTTGTCGTCGATCACCAGCACGCGCTGGCCACGCAAATCGGGCCGAGGCAGCAAGGCACGGTGCAGCTCGCGCGACTTGCCCACCCGCGCCGTGAACCAAAACTGCGAACCATGGCCCAATTCGGACGACACACCCACCTGCCCGCCCATCAGCTCGGCCAAGTTTTTGGAAATGGCCAGCCCCAACCCGGTGCCACCGTACTTGCGGGTGGTGGAGGTATCGGCCTGCTGAAAGCTCTGGAACAGCCGCCCCATTTGTTCAGGCGACAGGCCAATGCCCGTGTCACTGACGGTAAAGCGCAACAACACATCGCGGTTCGACTCTTCCATTTTTTCGATGTGAATCGTGATTTCACCGTGCTCGGTGAACTTGACCGCGTTGTTGCAGTAATTGATGAGAATTTGCCCCAGCCGCAGTGAGTCGCCCACCAAATACGAGGGCACGTCGGGTTCGAGGTCAAAAATCAGCTCCAGCCCCTTGGCTGTGGCTTTTTCGGCAATCAGGCTGGAAACGTTCTCCAACACCGCGTTGAGGTTGAATTCGGTGTTTTCAACCTTGAGTTTGCCCGCTTCGATCTTGGAGAAATCCAAAATGTCGTTGATGATGCCCAGCAAATGCTGGCCCGATTGCTGGATTTTGTGGACGTAGTCGCGCTGACGCGGGTTGAGTTCGGTCTTGAGCGCCAAGTGCGACATGCCAATGATGGCGTTCATGGGCGTGCGGATTTCGTGGCTCATGTTGGCCAAGAAATCGCTCTTCATACGGGCCGCGTCTTCGGCCAACTCACGCGCTCGGCGCATCTCATCGGCCACTTGGCGTTCGGCAGAGATGTCTTCCAACGTCCACACCACGCCCTTGTGCAAGTCGTTGGTATCAATGGCGCAACCGTTGAGCCGCATCCAAATGGGCGTGCCGTCGTGGCGCACCATCGGCACATCCAAACGCACCTTTTCACCTTGAACCACCTGGGCGTAAGCGTTGCCCACTTGGGCAAACACCTCCTCTGACGGGTACCACTGGCGCGTGCCCTGCCCCACCAAATCGGCATCGGGTTGACCCAGCAGCACGCTCAATTGGCGGTTGCATTTGGTAATCACGCGGTCGCGCACCACCGCCACCCCGCTGCCCACCGATTCCAAAATGGCGTTTTGTTCGTTGGCAATCGCTTCGAGCGAGCGGCGCTGGGCCTCGATTTCAGCGGTCTGGCGCGCCAACTCGCCGGTTTGCTCTTGCAAACGTTGGGCTTGTTGCTGGGTGGCTTGCAACAAATGCTGGGTTTTGGTGTTGCGCTCCAAAATCTCCATACCCAACGCCACCACGGGCAACAGCGCATTGAGCAAACTGTGCTCACGCACCCCCAAAGGATGCAAGGTCGCCAACTCGAGCACCGCCAGCACGCGGCCCGCATTGAGCACGGGCAACGCCACAATGGCCGCTGGTGGCCCATCGCCCAAGCTGGTACCGACGTGGATGTAATCGGCGGGGGGGCTGGTGATTTCAATGCTGGCGCGCTCCAGCGCACATTGGCCCACCAGGCCTTCGCCCAGCGCAAAACATTGCGCCAAGCCTTTGCGCTGACGGTAGGCGTACTGCGCCAACAAGCGCAGTTGCTGGGTATCGGCCTCCAGCACATAAAACGCCCCATGCGCAACTTGCAACAGCGGGGCGAGTTCGGCCAGCAAGGTACGGCCCAAGTGGGGCAATTCGGTGCAACCTTGCAACACCGCCGCGATTTGGGCCTGGTTGGTCTTGACCCATTGCTCATGGGCCATTTGCGCGCTGGTGCTGCTGTATTCGGCCAAGGATCGGGCCAATTCCCCCATTTCGTTGGCCACCCGCTCAAACGGCAGCGGTGGCACAGACTGGCCACTTTTCATGGCTTGCACGTGTTCGTTCATCTGTACCAAAGGCGCGACCACACGGCGGCTGTAAAACAGCCCCAAGGCCCCCAGCACCAACACGGCATTGAGCGCACTCAAGCCCACGCTGACCACCCACGCCAGCCGCAAGCGCGCTTCTACCTGCGCACGCTCTTGGGCCATACGCCGGTTCAACTGGCGCTGAAACTCCTGCACCGGCACATACACCTGTTGCAGCGCAGTTTCGTAGTCCTGGCCATAGACCATCTGCAACGCCACTGCGGTACGACCCGCCCGACGCTCAGCCATCGCCTGCTGGTCAAGGACGAGCACCACCTCCGCCTGGGTTTGGGCCAGGTCGATGTGGTTGGATTCTTCGCTCGACAAACGCATCCCGCGCAGAGCCAACGCCGCATGGTGGCGGTTGCGGTACACATTCAACTCGTCTTGGTAAGCGTGTTCAAACACAGCTTCCCCCGTGGCGACAAAGGCGCGCACATCACGCGTCAAGGCCTCGGTGGCGGCCACAAAACGCTGTGCCTGCTGCGATGCACGCACCTGCCGTTCAGCGGCTTGCCGCTGCTGGCTGGCCAAATAAGAAACCGACATGAAACTGGCCGCAGTCAACACCAGCAACAACAGGTACACCGTGGCCAACCAACGATTGAACTGGGTCAGCTTCATGGCTCATCCACCTTGTGCTGCGACGTTTGTGCCGCCAGGCGCTGGGCGATGTCCAAACTCATGGCCAACACGGGTTCGATGTCGGCCAGCAGTTGCAGGTCTTCGGGCACAAAAGGGCACAACGCGGCCAGCTCCAACACCGCAAACACCCGTCCACCGTACTGCACCGGATACAACAGTATTTCAGCGGGGGCCATGTCGCCCAAGCCCGACGAGATGCGCGGAAAATCGCTCCCCGGCTCGGTGATGCGGATGGGCCGACGCTGCGCCACACACTCGTGCAGCAAAGTGCCCAAGCGTGGCACACGGGCCAGCACAGCTTGGGCATCGGCACCCGCACCACCGTAGCGGGACACCGCCAGCAGCGTGCTGTCGCTGTCGTTCCACAACACACACAGCGCCTGACGCACCGGCAACACCTGCGCCAATTGCGACAGCAACGTGTCGGCCAATTGCGTGGGCGACTGCACCTGCTGCAACCGCACCGACAACGCCGCCACCTGCGCACGGCGTTGTAACTGGGCCTGCGCTGCTGCATGGCTGGCCTCGGCCTGATCTTGCGCAGACAACATAACCCGACTCAACCGCCACAAAGCCCACCACAGCAGGGCCGCCACCGGCGGTGCCACCACAGCCACCAACGCCGCCAACGTGTGCGCCGCCACCAACGGCAACCATGCGCCCCACGCCAGCGCGTAGCCCAGCGCCACCACCAGTGCTGCCGACCCCAACACCAACAACGGCAAGGCCCACAGCCAACGCCACCACAATCGGCGTATCCCGTGCGAACCCAAGGCCGGCGCAGCGGCCACCACAGTGGAGGTTGGAGAAGTGGGCACAATCTGAACCGTTAAACTGCAAACACACACCATACAACAAAGACGCGCATGGATTGGGATTATTTCAACGCCAGCTGGGGCTGGCTCGGGGGCGGTGTGCTGGGTTTGTTGATCGGCAGCTTCTTGAATGTGGTGATTCACCGCCTGCCACAGATGCTGCAACAGCAGTGGGCGCGCGAATGTGCCGAATTCAGCGGCCAACCCGTACCCGACACCCCCACGCTGAACCTGCTGACCCCACGCTCGCGCTGCCCACATTGCGGCCACGCCATCGCTTGGCACCAAAACCTGCCGCTGCTGAGTTTTGCGCTACAACGCGGACGTTGTGCGCATTGCCAAGGCCACATCGGCTGGCGCTACCCACTGGTCGAGGCGTTGACCGGCGTACTGTTTGCCGCCGTGGTAGCACAGCACGGCGCACATTGGCCCACACTGGGCTGGCTGGGATTTGTGGCCGCACTGCTGGCGCTGGCCTTCATCGACTGGGACACCACCTTGTTGCCCGACGACATCACCCTGCCACTGCTGTGGGCCGGGCTGGTGGCCGCCGCGTTGGACTGGAGTGGCACACCACTGCCCGCTGCCCTATGGGGCGCGGTGGCGGGGTATTTGACGCTGTGGTCGGTGTACTGGGCGTTCAAACTCGCCACGGGTAAAGAAGGCATGGGCTACGGCGACTTCAAACTGCTGGCCGCACTGGGCGCTTGGTTTGGCTGGCAGGCGCTGATTCCCATGCTGCTGCTGGCCTCGCTGCTGGGGGCGGTGGTGGGCATCGCCCTCAAATACCGCCACGGCCTGCGCGAAGGTGGCTACATCCCATTTGGGCCTTTTTTGGCCTTTGCAGGCCTGCTGGCCCTGCTGTTACAACCCGACACCCTGCTGCGCTGGGCAGGCCTGTAAAGAACCCATCCATGAACACGCACCTTCAAGCCCCTCCCCTGCCGCCGCTGACTGGCACCCGCGCACTGCGCGTGGGCCTGACTGGCGGCATTGGCAGCGGCAAAAGCACCGTGGCCGCCGAACTGCAACGGCTGGGGGCCACCATCATCGATGCCGATGCGCTTTCGCGTGCCAGCACCGCCAGCGGTGGCAGCGCCATTCCCGCCATCCGCACCGCTTTTGGCAACGATTTCATCACCCCGGATGGCGCACTGAACCGCGACCGCATGCGCTCGCTGGTGTTTGCCAACCCCGAGGCCAAGGCACGGCTGGAAGCGATCATCCACCCCTTGGTACGGGCCGAGATTGAACAACGCGCCAACGCCGTGCCAGCAGGCCAAGTGGTGGTGCTGGACTTGCCGTTGCTGGTCGAATCCGGCAACTGGCACGAACGGGTGGATGTGGTCTGGGTGGTGGATTGCAGCCCAGAAACGCAAATTCAACGTGTGATGCAACGCAATGGCTGGACACGCGCACAAGTTGAGGCCGTGTTGGCCACCCAAGCCACCTCTGCCGCCCGGCGCGCGTTGGCCCACACGGTCATCGACAACGACCGCCTCAGCTTGACCGAACTGCAACAACAAGTGCGTGCTGCGTGGCAGGCATTGTCTACCAAAATCAATTGATAACAATTTGCATTATCAATAAATACTTTTAATATCTGCCTGTTTGAAACAGACTACACTCTGCGCGGTATTTCTTTCCCCAACCCTCTGGCACCGGAGCCCCCTTGAGTCTCAAAACCCGCTTTTTGTGGATGGCCACCGCGCTCATGCTGCTGGCATCGCTGACATCGTGGCTGGTGTTTGACACCATCTCGCAGCGGGTCATTGAAAACTGGGGCCGACGCATTGCCCAAGTGCAGGTGCGCTACGACAGCGCCCGCTTGCTGCAACCTGTGGAACGCGAAATTGCGTTAGCACGGCAAATGGCGCAATCCAACGTGCTCAAACGCTGGGCCAGCGAAACACGGCCATCACCCGAGCTGCACGCCCAAGCCTTGGCCGAAATGGAAAGCTACCGGCGCAACTTTATCGACCGCAACTACTTTGTGGCACGGCGCGACACGGGCGACTACTACCACAACAACGCCCAAAACGAATACGCCGAACAACCCTTGCGCTACCAGCTCAGCCCCAAAAAACCCGCCGATGCCTGGTTTTACCAACTGCTGCAAGACAAACGCGACTTCCACCTCAACATCAACCCCGACGCGGTGCTGGACGTGACCAAACTTTGGATCGACGTGCTCGTGCGCGACGGCGACCGCGTACTGGCCGTGGTGGGCACCGGCATCGATCTCGAAGCCTTTTTGCACAACGTGGTGGACATAGGCCAGCCCGGCATCACCAGCCTGTTTGTGGATGCACACGGTGCCATCCAACTTTCGCGCGACCAGAAACTGATCGACTTTGCCAGCTTCGTCAAACCCGAAGGCCAGAAAAAAACCCTGGCCCTGTTGCTGGACGACCCCGACGAACAACAACGGGTACAAGCCACCATGCAACGCTTGGCCCAACTGCACATCAACCGCAACAGCACGCCCGAAGTCCACACCGACTTTGTGCACGTGCAAGGCAAGCGCCACCTGTTGGGCGTGGCCTACCTGCCCACCATCGGCTGGTTTGAGGTCACGCTGGTCGATTTGGATGTCGTGATGCCCGCACACCCGTTTTTGCCGGTGCTGGGCGTGTTCATGCTGACACTGCTGCTGAGCCTGTTGCTGTTTCACGCCGCCCTGCGGCGTGTGGGCACGCCTCAGTCGCCCTGAAAACCACCCGTGCTGCACGTCAGCACCAGCGTGTCGCGCCAGCCCAACTCACCCGGTTCTTGCGGCTGAATGGGTGTGGTTTCGTGGATCATGCGCGCATCGTCCAGCAACAGCAGCGACCACGGCTCGGTCAACGTAAAGCGTTGCCCAGCGGGGCCATTGGCTTCAAACACCCGGCTCTCACCGCCCTTGATGCGGTGACGGCCCACCAGAAACACCGCCACCAAAGCCACACCGTCGCGGTGCGCGCCTTCGGGCGTGGGGCGGCCTATGCCGTCGGTGGTGTCGATGCGGAACTGGTGCGCTTCCACATACCAAGGCTGCGCGCCTTTGAGCGCCGAAGTCACCGCTGCGGTTTGCACCAGCAAGCGGCTCCAAGCGGGCAAAGCTGCTGTCTCTGGGGCAACAGGCTCAAACCAGCGTTGCATACCACCGTGCAAGGCGTTGTATTCCAGCGGCTGCCAGTGCGCACGGTGCGGCACCTGACGCACTTGTTCGCCGTCCACCACAAAACAGCTGTGGCGGCGCTGGCGGTAGCGGCCACCGTCTTTCAGGTACTGGTCGCTGGGCAAATCATCCCAAGTGGGTTGCAAGCGGGCCAGCTCCTGCGGTGGCACATCCAGCCACTGTTGCACCGAACGGCCATCCAACAAAGCAAAACCTTGGCTGGCCAGCGTCTCGTTCAAGCGGCTCAGGGGCACCGAAGGGGGTAAAAAATGGGCACTCATGCCAGCAGTGTAGCCAAGTGGCGCGTTTGCCATAATCAAGCTCTCCCAAAAAACCACGCCCTCGCAGGAGTTTGCATTGACCACTTTTGTTGACGCAAGTCTGATTGCCGCCGACAGCGCGTTGCGCACCCTGTTTGCCCCGCACCGCGCCAACCGCCCCCGCCCTACCGCACCTGAGGTATCGCCCGCCCACACCAACGACGGTTTGAGCGAAGCCGACAAGGCGCTGGCCGGGGCACTGATGCGGGTGAACCACGTGGGCGAAATTTGCGCCCAAGCACTCTACACCTCACAGGCCTTGGCCGCGCGCATTGGCCCCGGCAACACACGCACCAAAGAAGCCTTGGCACGGCACTTGGATGCCGCCGGGCAAGAAGAAACCGACCACCTGGCTTGGTGCAAACAACGCTTGGACGAACTGGGCTCACGCCCCTCGCTGCTCAACCCGCTGTGGTACGCCGGGGCGTTTGGGATTGGCCTGCTGGCTGGCCGCTTGGGCGAGCGCGTGAGCTTGGGCTTTGTGGTCGAAACCGAACGCCAAGTCGAGGCCCACTTGGATGGGCACATGCACCGCCTGCCTGCGCACGACCACGCTTCACGCGCCATCGTGGCCCAAATGAAAGAGGACGAAGCGCGCCACGCCCGTGAAGCACAACGCGCCGGAGCGGCCGAACTGCCCCTGCCCGTACAAGCCATCATGAAAACCGCGGCCAAGGTGATGACCACCGTGGCACACCGCATCTAAAGATTGAAAGCTCAGGCGGCGCGTGCCTGCGGGCTCACCTTGAACGCCGACACCGCCGCCACCAGCCCATCGGCTTGCACGCGCATGTTGCGTGCCGCCACAGCCGACTCCTGCACCAACCCCACGTTTTGCTGCGTAGCCTGCTCCATCTCTTGAATGGTCTGGTTGACGTGCTCAATGCCATTGCGCTGCTCTTGGCTGGCACTGCTGATTTCGCGCACCATGCCATTGACACGGGCGATCGCCTCCACAATGTTTTGCATGGTGGCCCCCGCGTTTTGCACCAACCCAGAACCTTGCTCCACCGTTTGGGTGCTGGCCACGATCAAGTCCTTGATCTCCTTGGCCGCAGCGGCGGTGCGTTGAGCCAGCGTGCGCACCTCGCTGGCCACCACCGCAAAACCGCGCCCCTGATCGCCTGCGCGGGCCGCCTCCACCGCCGCGTTCAACGCCAGAATGTTGGTCTGGAACGCAATACTGTCGATCACGTTGATGATCTCGGCAATGCGGCG
>JBLIZX010000005.1:0-2327 GCA_048860285.1 Macromonas sp.
CCCAGCTGGCGCCTCGGCTTCCAGCCTTTCGGCCCGGCGAGCACACCTGTCTGCTTGTCGACTCCACCGGTCTCAAGGTAGCGGGTTACGGCGAGTGGAATACCCGCCAGCACGGGGTCCAAGGCCGCCGGACGTGGGTAACGGTGCATTTGCTGACCGACGCGGCGACCGGCCAAATCATCGACCTGGCGGTGACACCGCCAACCGAGGGCGACAGCCCGGTGTTCGAGCAGTTAGTCGAGGGTAAGGACCTCGCCGGCGTGACAACGATAGGTGACGGAGCCTACGACAGCAAACGTTGCTACAGCGCGGTGCATGCGGCTGGCGGGCGCCACCTGGCGCCGCCAAAGATGGGCGCGATGCGTTGGGACCGGAAGGTGCCGGCCTACCGGCAGCGCAATCGGCACATCGACAACATCCACCTGGTCGGGCGCCCGGCCTGGAAGAAGTGGGCGAAGTATCACCGCCGCAGTGCGGTGGAGTCGGCGATGCACCGCTGGAAGTGGGTGACAGGCGAACGTGCGCTGTCGCGCACGCTCACCCGCCTGAAGGTGGAGGGCGTGCTTCGGGCTAAGTTCCTGAACAGCCTCATTGCGTCCTCCGCCAGCTGAAGGCATGGGGTCAGGGGGAGCTGCACCCTGATAATTTATTTGTGCAACACACCCCATTGCTTGAGGCTTAGCTATACAAATAAATAGGCCCCTAAAGGGCCATCTTCCTACTTCGGAGTTTCTTATGCAATCCTCGCTTCGGCGGCTAGCTCTTTTGCTGGCTGCGCTATCCCCCTTGGCGGCAGGCACTGCTCAAGCTGAGTTTCAATACCGCGCCCATGCTAGGGGCCTGCTTCCGGTAGCAACATCCTCTACACCTGTGGTGCCATCCTCTACACCTGTGGTAACCCAACCACCCGACCCCTATATTTCGAAGGTGGCCGCGTTATTCAACTTTGACAACGCTGTCTCGAGTTACCCCGCGATAACCACAACTCAAAAGGCAGTGGCCTATGCCCCAGGGGTCTTTGGGCAGGCGCTTGACCTACGCGCAAACACGCCTGCGAATCCTCGTGTTACCGGTGTCGAGTTTTCCATTCCGTCCATCGGCACTCAAGACTTTACGATTGAGGGCTGGCTGAACACTAAAGTGATATCCCAGTACGGGAATGACTCTTTAATTGCAGGACCTTCGTGGACAAATTTGCTGCTTCGGCCGTCCAATCGAGCTGACGCGCTTTATGTTGGCGCAAAAAGCTGCGGGGCTTTCCCGGCTAATACCTGGACTGACCTTAACACCTGGAACCACTTTGCTATTGTTCGAGCAAGCGGGGTAGCCAGCGTGTACAAAAATGGAGCACTGGTGAAAACATGCGCGGGGGCGTCGGGAAGCATTCCGGCAGGCACGTGGAAAGTAGGAGCTCGCGAATCGGGCGCGGAGAGCTACTCTGGCATGGTAGATGACATTCGGATTACTATTGGGGTCGCTCGATACACGGGCTCCTTCACCGTGCCCACGCAGGCCTACCCGAAGTTTTAAACAACCTGCGACGTTCAAGACAAAGGCCAATGAGGTTGGCCTTTGCTTTGTCTTTAGCGCCAGCTCAATCACTCACGGAAGCCGCTCTCTTGGACTATCCTTCCAGGCTTCCAGTAGGCCCGAGTCAACGGGAGAGCCCGCCCATGTCCAAACGCGAGCGTTACCCCCATAATGCACGTCCCGTAAGATGCTGCCTTCTTTTAGACGAAGGCGATGTTCAGGTTAGATGTTGATAACTTGTCGGCCGAGGGCCGCCACGATGATTTCCTCAGCCTAAACTCCGTCCTTGCCCCAACATTGGGTGTGTTGAATTAATGTCCAGGTAGTGGGGGTTGCTATCCTAGGGATGACACCCACAGCGACCTCCAAGCCCAAACGCCGCGACTGGGCAGCCCTTGACCGACAGCACCAACGGCGCGGCACCTTGGCCTTCACTCTCCTGCTCAACCCAGAGGTGCTGAACGCACCGGTCCGCAAGGTCGGCCGTGGCCGACCGCAGCGCTACACCGATACCTTCGTCGAAGCCCTCCTAACGATGCGGGTCGCACTGCGCTTGCCCTACCGGGTGTTGGAAGGCGCGGCACGCGCCATCTTCCAGTCCCATGGCCTCGACCCCGAGCAGGTCCCCGACCACACCCTTTTGTGCAAGCGTCAGTCCCAGCTGGCGCCTCGGCTTCCAGCCTTTCGGCCCGGCGAGCACACCTGTCTGCTTGTCGACTCCACCGGTCTCAAGGTAGCGGGTTACGGCGAGTGGAATACCCGCCAGCACGGGGTCCAAGGCCGCCGGACGTGGGTAA
>JBLIZX010000006.1:0-2604 GCA_048860285.1 Macromonas sp.
CGTTATAGGCCCAACCAAGTGCCTGCAACTGGGCCACGAACGGTTTTTCGACATCTTCGAGTTCCCAGCCCATCGGCTACTCCTTTTGGGGAAATGGATGGCGTTCATCCGTTTCCATCCGTTTCCATCCATTTACGCCCCCGTTCTCCCATTCGGTAGAACGACCCACGCCCAGCACCTTCCAGCTGCAGCAGGCTGTCCCCCTGCATCCGTTTCAGCAAGTCCTTGGTCTGTCCCTCACTCAAACGGCACAACTCCATCACCTCGGCGCGCTTGATTTGCCCGTGCTGGCGCACATAGCTGAGCACCATTTGCTCGTGCTGAAGTGCCGTAAAGCCCGCCTGCCGCGTATAGCCTGCCTTGTCGCCAGCCGCACGGTAAACGGTCAAGGATAGCGTGTAGCTGCGCCCCCGCGTTGTGCCGTGGGCTTCCACCAGACCGGCCTCGGTCAGCGCCTCCAGCGTGCGCTTGGCGCTGGCCGCGTCGCGCTGGATACGCTCGGCCAGCTCCTCAGCCGTCACCCGTTTGAGCTCCCTAAGAGCCGCCAGGGCGATCAGGCTGTCAATAGGCAACTCGGCACCCCTGCGGCGCTCCTCTTGCACCACCAGGCGCCGAAAATCCACATCCGCCGGGGTGGTTGGCAGGCATACCACCACGCTGTGCACATCGGTGCGCGAATAGTCGGGGCGGGGGCGGCCAAACTTGAGCATGCCCCGAAAGATCGTGTCCACCCCGCGCCCTGAACGCTCCACCACGCCCACGCGCTTCATGGCATCGGCCAGGGCACGGTTGCGCGGGCGTGGCTCGGTGACCAGCAAGTTGGCCAGCGTCACGCCGTCCACCAGCCCGCCGGGGTTGCTCACCACCAGCGCATCATCCTCCAGGCGCACATGCACGGCGTTGAGGCGGTGGTAATCGCGGTGAATCAGGGCATTGGCCACCGCCTCGCGGAAGGCGGCCATGTCCACCAGCGGCACCGGCACGCGGAACAGGCCGACCTGAATCTCGTCTTCCGGGTTGTAGGGGCGAAAGTTGGTTTCCAGCCAGTCCAGCGCCTTGAGCAGCGGAAAACGGCGGAACTCATTGAAGCGCACCGCCTGCTGGGCCAGCACCTGAAAAGCAAACTCGTGCGTAGGCACCCACTGGCGCAGCGAGGTCTCGCGGCCCACCAGCAGCAGGCCGGTCAGCGTGGGCACCCGGGAGCCGTCTGGCTGGCGTGCGGTCAGGCCCAGCGCACCGTCCAGCGCCTCGTCGTCCAGTTCCAGCAGCACCCGGTCGCCGCCGTAGTGCTGCACCGCTTGGCGCAAGCGTTCGCGCTCCAGCGGGTCCAAGTCGGCCAGCGTGGCACCCGCCACTGGCTGCGCCGACACATCGACCAAGCCCAAGCTGGCCGCCCGGCTCTCGCGCTCGTGCGGCAGCATGGGGGCGCACTCGGGCGTGCCGTCGTGCTTGAGCCGCCGGCGCAGGTACACGCCGCCCACCGTGGCCACCACCGTTTGCGCCTTGGGCACGGTGATGCACGCCACGGGCAGGCCAGCGACCTGCACCGGCTCCACCTGCACCCGCAGCGAGGGCGAGGTGCGCGCCGCCACCAGCCCGGCCAGCCCTGCCAGATTGCGGTGGTCCACATGCAGGCCGGTGGGGGTGCCGTCATCCTCCACACCCAGCCACAGCGTGCCACCTTCGGCATTGGCCAAGCAGACGATGGCCTCGACTAAATCGCTATCGGGCAGGCGCTTGCGGTCGCTTTTGAACTCGACGGTGAGCGATTCGGCGCTGGGCAAGGCGGGGGTCATGGGGCGGCGGCTTCCAGCAGGGGCGTGACGCGGACGCGGCCAGTGAGGAGATCATCCATGAGGGCGGATTTTAGTAACCTGAGCTTCTGCAACTGAAATTCTTCACTCTCGATGCGCTGCTTAGCAGTAAATATTTCAGCGACTATTCGCTCTTGTTCATCGATTTTTGGCCTCGGTAAAGGAACTACCGACAATTTTTCCTGAGTTAGATGCGCGATACTTGTCCTTGATATGTACTCAGAAAGTGCATCTCTGCTCATTAAGTAACGCAAAATTTCCAGCATTAGTCTCGGGTGATAGCCAAACAGTGGCCTTAGTCTATGTAAAGCTTTTTGGTAATAACACTCATCAAGATCGTTATCCCAAATTGCTGCGCGACCCACATCTCCTCCTTCACAAACGAGAAGATCACCCTTCTTCAATCTAAAGCGAATCAAATCAGATTTGGATAACCGAACTTGCTGGACTTCTCCGAGGTCTATTCGATCCCATTGCACAGCCTTGTTGCCGAGGTAAGGCTTCAGAATGCCAGCGTTTTTTTGACCATCTAGCATCTTGCCAAGCTGGATTTCAAATTGCTCGCCAACTGTTGAAAAGTCCCAATCCTTCGGAATCCACCCCAGCGGCGACTGCTGGTAGAGGTGCGGGGCTTCGGCTTGGGGCGGGCGCAGTTCGCCGTTGGCGGCTATGCCGCGCGTCAGCAGGTCGTGCAGCAGCCCCTGCTTAACGGCCTTGAGCTTGGCGATGATGGCCTCGGTCTCGTGGATGGCGGTGTCGAGGGTGTCGAGGATTTCGGCGATCTTGATCT
>JBLIZX010000007.1:0-2223 GCA_048860285.1 Macromonas sp.
GCTTGCAGCGTGCGTGCCGCCGCCACGTTGGCCCCCACGCTCAGGTCGGCGTGGATGTGTCCGGTGTGTTCGTGCAGGGTCACGGCCACTTCGCCGTCGTCGCCGGGGGTTTCCGCTGTCACGTGGCACAAGCGGCCTTCGGCAGCGCCGGGTTGCAGCACGGTCATGGCAATGCGCACGGCGGCCCCGTTGGCGCTGTCCACCCACGGGTGGTCGGGAATGGCAAAAGACAGGGCAGTGTTTTTGTCCAGCGCGGCCTGCACCACGCGGCGGTTGAAGGTTTGGCGCAGGCTGTTGGTGGTGATGAGGCCCATGCGCTGCACTTGGCCCCGTGCCACCAGTTCAGCGGCCTTGGCCCACCAGAACATCACAAAGTCGGCGCTGTCGGGCACGTGGGGCCACGCCTGGCGCAGGGCTTGCACGTAGCCATCGCCCAACGCGGCGCGCATGGTGGATGCGCCAATGAACGGCGGGTTGCCGACGATGAAGTCGGCTGGCGGCCAGTCGGCGGGGCGGGCGTGCTGGTAGTGCCACACGGGCACGCGGGCGGTGTCGTCGGGCACGGGTTCGCCCGTGGCGGGGTGTTTTTTGGTGGTGATGCCGTCCCAGCGTGTGATGGGATCGCCGTTGGCATCCAGCGCCGGGGTGCGTTCGCTCCAGTGCAGCACCGCGTCGCGGCATTCGATGTTGCCGTAGTCGTGAACCACCGGCTCGGCCACGCTTTGGCGGCCAAAGGTGCGCACCTGCCATTGCAGGTAGCCTATCCACAGCACCAGTTCGGCCAGTGCGGCGGCGCGGGGGTTGAGTTCGATGCCGCGCAGTTGTTGCAGGGTCACGGTTTCACCGGCAAAGCCGAGCCGGTCTTGCGTTTGGCCCAGTTGCTGGAGTTGGTTGAGTACCTCGCCCTCCAGGCGTTTGAGGTGTTCAAAGGTGATGTAGAGGAAGTTGCCGCTGCCGCAGGCGGGGTCGAGCACGCGCAGGGTACACAGGTGGTGGTGGAATTGGCGGATCTGGGCGCAGGCTTCGTCCAGTTTTTTGGCGCTGTCGCGTTTGCTGTCGAGGTCGGCGGCCTCTTGGGCCAGCAGCAGGGCGGCGGTTTGGGCATCGGCCCATTGGGCACGCAGGGGCTGGATCACGGTGGGCAGCACCAGGCGCTCGACGTAGGCGCGGGGCGTGTAGTGTGCGCCCAGGGCGTGGCGTTCGGTGGTGCTCAGGGCGCGCTCCAGCAGGGTGCCGAAGATGGCAGGCTCTACCTCGCGCCAGTTGGCTTGGGCGGCGGCCAGCAGCAGGTCGATTTGCGCCGGGGTCAGTGGCAGGCTGTAACCCGGTGCGTCGGCTCCTTTGAACAGTTTGCCGTTAAATTTGACGACTTTTTGTGCCAGCGCGCCGCAAAAACCGCCGGTGTCCATATCGGCCCACAGCCGGTGCAGCATCTGTTGCAGGGTGTCGGGCTGGTCGCGGTGGCGTTGCAGCAGGCCCAGAAAGGCACCGGGCGGCAGCAGTTCCACGTCTTCGGCAAACATGCTGAACAGGCAGCGCGTCAGGTACGCAGCCACTTGGGCCGGGGGGTGGCCGTCGTCTTCGAGCAATTTGGCCAGCAACGCCAGTTGCCCCGACACGTTGCGCGTGACTTGGGCGCTGATGCGGGCGGGGTCGAGTTGGTCGGGGGCCGTCCAAATCAGGTGCAGTTGTGCGCGCACCTGTGGCAGCGCCAAGTCGGTCAGCGCGATGCGGTGGTGCGCTGGGTCGGGGAAGGGGGTGTAGGTGCCACCGCTGCGGCTGAATTCGGCGTACACCTCGATCACGGTGCCCACATCGACCACCAGCACAAAGGGCGGCCGGCCTTCGGCGGCGGGCAGGGCGCGGGCGTAGTTTTCGGCCTGGGTGCGGGCGCGCAGCAAGCCGTCGTCAAAGCGTTTGGATTGGGTGCCCGCTTTGAGCTTTTTGGCCTCCAGCACAAAATGGCCGCGCCGGTAGCAGTCGATGCGCCCCGCGCTGCTGGAGCCGTCACCGTGCGCAAAGGTGATGGGGCGTTCGAACATGTAGTCTTGCGCGGCGGTGGGGTGCGGTTTGGGCACGTCCAGCAACTCGCACAGGTCGATGATGAAGCTCTGTGCCGTGGCCAGTTCGCTGGCCGCCACACCCTGCCAGCGGGCGATAAAGGCATCGGCGTGGGTGTCCCTGGTGTTTTTGTCGTTGTGCATGGTAAGTATGGTAAACCGG
>JBLIZX010000008.1:0-3530 GCA_048860285.1 Macromonas sp.
GTGAACTTCAATTTACTGTTTCATGAGCGTTTGTTCCGAAGAACATGTTCACGAGGAACATGAGGCTTCTGGTGCAAACGCCCACGCTTATCGGCTGTAGTTTGTTAAGGAACCACTTGCATTCGCTGCGATCAGCGAAGCCTTGAATTATGACACACTTTTTGGCGTATCTTGCAAAAATTTTTGTTTTTGCTTGGCTTATAACATTTAGCTGTGGTTGACAGCTTTTGCTTTAAGCTTGCAACCCAGATGATCTGTGTTGCGAGGAGCGTGATTGTAGCGCGTTTTTGTGCGGTTGTGGTGACGTGGGCAGAAGTTTTTGGGGCTGGGGGTTGATAATGGGCCGACTATGGCGTTGTTAACTTTGACTCAAGCATGTTTGGCGTACGGGCACGTACCGCTGTTGGATCACTGCGATTTCTCGCTGGAAGCGGGGGAGCGGGTGGGGCTGATTGGACGCAATGGGACGGGCAAGTCGTCGTTGCTGAAGATTTTGGGGCGGCTGGAAAAGGCCGACGATGGGGAGTTGGCCCAGCAAACGGGCGTGCGGGTGGCGTATGTGGCGCAGGAGCCGGTGTTGGCCGGAGCAGATTCGGTGTTTGAGGTGGCCAGTGAGGGGCTGGCCCGGGCCAAGGCGGCGCGGGATGTGTATTTGAGTGGCGCAGACGGACTGGACTTGGACGCGCTGCAAAATGAGATTGAGGCGCTGGACGCTTGGAACTGGGAACAGCGGGTGGAGGAGACGCTGGCGCGGCTGCATTTGGATGGCAGCGCGCGGGTGGGGGAGTTGTCGGGTGGGTTGAAAAAGCGGGTGGCGCTGGCGCAAGCGCTGGTGAGTCGGCCCGATGTGTTGTTGCTCGATGAGCCGACCAACCATTTGGATTTGGACGCGATTGCCTGGTTGGAAGAGTTGTTGCTGGAGTTCAAGGGCAGCGTGGTGGTGATCAGCCACGACCGGGCGTTTCTGGACCGGGTGGCCACGCGGATGGTGGAGTTGGATCGGGGCAAGTTGAGCAGTTATCCGGGCAATTTTGCGCAGTACCAAATCTTGAAGGAGGAGCAGTTGGCGCAGGAGGCGGTAATCAACGCCAAGGCGGACAAGTTGCTGGCGCAAGAAGAAATATGGATACGCAAGGGCGTGGAGGCACGCCGTACTCGGGCGCAGGCGCGGATTGAGCGGCTGGGGCAGTTGCGGCAGCAGCGGGCGCAACGACGCGAAACGGTGGGTCAGGTGAAATTGGAGGTGGACAAGGGTTCGGCCAGTGGCAAGCTGGTGGCAGAACTGACCAGCGTGAGCAAGTATTTTGGTGAGGGGGAGCAGCGGCGGGCGGTGGTGAAGGGTTTTTCGACCACGGTGTTGCGCGGCGACAAGATCGGGTTGATCGGGCCGAACGGGGCCGGCAAGACGACGCTGTTGAAGTTGATTCTGGGGGAGCTGGCACCGGATGAGGGGCAGGTGCGGCAAGGGTCGCAATTACAGGTGGCGTATTTTGACCAGATGCGGGATCAATTGGACTTGGATGCGACGCTGGAGGATTTCATCAGCCCGGGCAGTGAGTGGATTGAGATCAATGGCCGGCGCACGCATGTGAAGAGTTACTTGAGCGATTTTTTGTTCTCGCCTGCGCGGGCGCATGCGCCGGTGCGTACGTTGTCGGGTGGCGAGCGCAACCGGTTGTTGCTGGCGCGTTTGCTGGCACGACCAGCGAATGTGCTGGTGCTGGATGAGCCGACGAACGATCTGGACATTGACACGCTGGAGTTATTGGAGAGTGTGCTGGCAGAGTACAGCGGCACGGTGTTTTTGGTGAGCCACGACCGGCGTTTTCTGGACAACGTGGTGACGAGCACGGTGGTGTTTGAGGGTGAAGGGCGCTGGCGCGAGTACGAAGGTGGGGTACAGGACTGGCTGGTGCAGTCGGCACGGGCGGCGGAGATCAACGCTGCCGCCACCGCCGCCAGTGACAAGGGCAAACCAGCGGCTGCGCCCAAGGCGGCCAGCGCAACGGCCACAGAAGCCAAGCCCGCCAACACCACCGCCGTTGCGCCAGCCAAACGCAAGCTGAGTTACAAGGAACAGCGTGAGTTGGAGGCATTGCCGCAGAAGATGGAAGCGCTGGAGGCAGAACAACGCCAGATTGATACCGAACTGGACGGCGGGCAGTTGTTTGGCACCGACCCGGCGCGGGCCACGGCCTTGGCCGCACGCCACAGCGCGATTGAGGATGAGCTGATGGCGGCGCTGGAACGATTGGAGGCGTTGAGCTAACCCGACTGAAATGCGTTGGGAAGTGTGCCGTTGCCCACCACCCCATTGACGGCGAGGGTCAAGGGGCCGCGGGCTGGGGGTACGCTGCGTCGGTGAGGGTGGAGAGTGGCAGGGCTGAGAGTTCTTGCAGCAGCTGGGCTAGGGATCGGCCTGCGGCTGCGAGCAGGGCTTGGCCGGTGGCGGCATCGGCCAGGGTGGCGTTACCCACTGCACCGTGGGAGTTGTAGTCTTGCATTTGCCACGCCAGTTTGGCACTGCGGCCGTTGCCGAGAATGGGGTAGCGCGCAGCGCGGTCGGCGGAGGTGGAGTGGAAGTGCTGGGCGTGCTCCATGTGGACGAGATCGGGACGCAGGGCGAGCATGAGGGCGGTTTCGATCTGGCCAGCGTGGATGCCGAAGCGATGTTCATCGGCGGAAAAGCGGGCGTTGAGGTCGTGGCCGTGTTCGTCGAGCAGTGGCAGGTTGAACCAGCTGGCGTGGTAGACGAGCAGGCCAAGGCGGGTGCGGATGTCGCGTGCCACCACATCCATCAGGCCGCTGTGGCCGCCGTGGCTGTTGAAGATGAGGAGTTTGCGCACGCCGCTGCGGGCCACAGATGCGGCGATATCGAACCAGAGGTGGAGGATGGTTTCGGGGCGCAGCGTGAGGGTGCCGGGGAAGCGTTGGTGTTCGGGGCTGAGGCCGATGGCCTGGGTGGGCAAGGCGTAGACAGGGGCATCGGGCAGCAGGTGCGGCGCGGCGGCTTGCAGGATGCCTTCGAGCAGATCGGTATCGACGGACAGGGGCAGGTGCGGGCCGTGTTGTTCGGTAGCGGCCACGGGCAGGATGGCAACGGTGCGCGCGGGATCGAGTGTGGCGAAGGCGGTGGTGCAGAGATCGGCCCAGCGGGGCATGGAGGGGGGAATGGGGTTGGCCATGCCACGGATGGTAGCGGGCCGACGCTGGAACTTTGCGAACTGCCGAGGATTCGGATGAGGCAGTTTGTGCAACAAGGCGGGAGCGGCAGGATGCGGTTTTGGAAATGGGCGCTGGGGTGGCTGGCCTTGGTGTGGCTGGGGCCAGTGCTGGCGCAAGGCTGGCTGTCGGCGACGGGGGCAGCGGTGCTGCGCACGGAACAGGTGCGGGCCGAGTTGCTGTTGCACGCACCGCAAGGGGTAGCACCAGGGCGCACGGTGTGGCTGGGGTTGCAACTGGAGCACGCGCCCGATTGGCACAGTTACTGGAAGAATCCGGGCGATTCGGGACTGGCCACGGAGTTGCAG
>JBLIZX010000009.1:0-13039 GCA_048860285.1 Macromonas sp.
AGTCATGAAAAAATGGCTCAGCTACCGCGAACAGCGCGTGCTGGGCCGCGCTTTGACCATCGCCGAAATCACCGAAGTCACGCACATGGCCCGCCGCCTGACGGCGCTGGTGGCCCTCCAGCCCGCGCTGGATACCAGCTATCACACCTGCCGCAGCAGCACGTACATACCGCCCCCAGCCAGTGAAAGCCCGTGAAGTCGCCCGGTGTTATTTCCGATCGGGCGCATCGGGCAGCACGTCGGGTACGCTAGCCAAAGCGGCCTCAAACTTGTGGCGGCTGCCCCGAGCGGCGCGTTGTTCCAAATAGTCTTGCGTGGCCAGCGCGGCCAGTTTTTCAGCCAGCGCAGTGCTGATCAACTGGTTGATTGAAATGCCTTCCTGCGATGCAAATGCTCGGGCGTTCTTGTGCAGCGATTCGGGCAAACGGATACTGAGGGCGCTCATGGCTTACCTACCTTTCAGTTGTTCCAGAAAATTTTTGGGACTCACGACACCGATACCAAATTGAGCAGCGGCAGCCAGATCACGCACGTTCCAAGTGACGATGTGTTGGCATTGGCCATTCACTGCGGCTTCCAACACCATGTCATCTTTCACATCCGACAAACGCGGCCGCCACAAAAAATGCACCGCTTGGCGCTGGGCAGTAGTGCAGAGGTAATCCAACACATCGTTCACAGCCGACGATGGCACCGCCACCATGCCAGGGCGCAACAAAACGTCTTCGTACTCCATCAGCAGCGGTACGGTGAGGACATGCTGGTAGCGCCCCGAGTTCAACTGAGACAGCAGATCGAACGACCAACCAGAACGAGACCGCAATGCCGCAACCAGCACATTGGTGTCGATAACGATTTTAGGAACAGGCATCATGGTACTGTCCATAGTACCAAATTTTGACCCATGGCACAAAGAAGCCCGACCAGCTTGTGACCAATCGGGCTTTTGGTTGAGTTGTCAGCCGCGAGACTGAATCAGCGCATCAAGCTCACTTTTTGCTCGGGGGCAAATCCGTGCAGGAGCCGTGCGCCACTTCCGCTGCCATGCCAATGCTTTCGCCCAGCGTGGGGTGCGGGTGGATGGTCTTGCCAATGTCTACCGCATCCGCGCCCATTTCAATGGCCAGTGCGATCTCGCCGATCATGTCGCCCGCGTGGGTGCCCACCATGCCACCGCCCAGAATCTTGCCGTGGCCGTGCGCTTCGGGGCTGTCGTCAAACAGCAGCTTGGTGAAGCCTTCGTCGCGGCCATTGGCAATGGCGCGGCCCGAAGCCGTCCACGGGAACAAGCCCTTCTTGACCTTGATGCCCTGCGCCTTGGCCTGGTCTTCGGTCAGGCCGACCCACGCCACTTCGGGATCGGTGTAAGCGACGCTCGGAATCACACGGGCGTTGAACGCCGCCGAAGCCAGTTCTTTGTTGCCTTGCAGTTCGCCGGCAATCACTTCTGCCGCCACGTGTGCCTCGTGCACCGCCTTGTGCGCCAACATGGGCTGGCCCACGATGTCACCGATGGCGAAGATGTGCGGCACGTTGGTACGCATCTGGATATCGACGTTGATGAAGCCTCGGTCGGTCACGGCCACACCCGCTTTGTCAGCGGCAATTTTCTTGCCGTTGGGCGTGCGTCCCGCGGCTTGCAGCACCAGGTCGTACACGCCTTCGCTCTTGGTGCCGTCCAGCCCCTCAAACTGCACCTTGATGCCTTCGGGCGTGGCCTCGGCACCCACAGTCTTGGTCTTGAGCATGATGTTGTCAAAGCGCTTGGCATTCATTTTTTGCCACACTTTGACCAAATCGCGGTCTGCGCCCTGCATCAGGCCATCCATCATTTCCACCACGTCCAGGCGTGCGCCCAGCGTGCTGTACACGGTGCCCATTTCCAAGCCGATGATGCCACCACCCACGATCAGCATCTTTTTGGGCACGCTTTGCAGCGCCAGCGCGCCGGTGGAGTCCACCACGCGCGGATCGTTCGGCATGAACGGCAGGCGCACCGCTTGCGAACCCGCCGCGATGATGCAACGCTTGAACGCCACCACTTTCTTGCTGCCGGTTGTGTCTTGGCCAGTGCCGGTGGTTTCTTCCACCTCAACGTGGTTGGCCCCCACAAACTGGCCCAAGCCGCGCACGATGGTGACTTTGCGCATCTTGGCCATGGCGGCCAAACCACCGGTCAGCTTGGTGATGACCTTTTCCTTGTGGCCACGCAATTTGTCGATGTTGACGCTGGGAGCGCCAAAATCCACGCCCAAATCGGCCATGTGGCTGACTTCGTCCATCACAGCGGCCACGTGCAGCAGCGCCTTCGACGGGATGCAACCCACGTTCAGGCACACGCCGCCCAGAGTGGCGTAGCGTTCCACAATCACCACTTTCAGGCCGAGGTCGGCGGCGCGGAAGGCAGCGGAGTAACCGCCCGGGCCAGCGCCCAGCACCAACACGTCGCATTCCAAGTCGGCATTGCCACCAAAACTGGCGGCGGTCGGAGCCACGACTGGCGCAGCCGGAGCAGCTACGGGGGCTGCTGCTGCCGGTGCGGGAGCCGAAGCTGTGGCAGGGGCAGCAGCGCCAGCGCCGTCGGCTTCCAGCATCAGCACCACCGTGCCTTCGCTGACCTTGTCGCCCAGCGCCACTTTCAGTTCTTTGACCACACCGGCGTGCGACGACGGGATTTCCATCGAAGCTTTGTCGGATTCCACGGTGATCAGGCTTTGTTCGGCCTTGATGCTGTCGCCGGGCTTGACCAGCAGCTCAATCACCGCCACTTCAGAAAAGTCGCCAATGTCGGGGACTTTGATCTCAATCAGTGCCATTTGTTGTTCCTATTCTGTAGCGGGCAGGACAGCAGAGGCCACCCTGCCCTGTCTCGCATCAGAGCAGCACACGGCGGAAGTCCGCCAGAATCTGACCCAGGAAAGCGTTGAAGCGCGCAGCAGCGGCACCGTCAATCACGCGGTGATCCCATGTCAGCGACAGCGGCAACATCAGGCGCGGCACAAACTGCTTGCCATCCCACTTGGGGGCCATTTCGCTCTTGCACACACCCAAAATGGCCACTTCAGGCGCATTGATAATGGGGGTGAAGTAACGGCCACCAATACCGCCCAGCGACGAAATGGTGAAGGTGGCACCCGACATGTCAGCGGGGCCGAGTTTGCCGTCACGGGCTTTCTTGGCCAGTTCGCCCATTTCTTGGCTGATTTGCAGCACGCCCTTCTTGTCAGCGTCCTTGATCACGGGCACCACCAACCCGTTGGGCGTGTCGGCGGCAAAGCCGATGTGGTAGTACTGCTTGTAGACCAGCGCATCGCCGTCCAGCGAGCTGTTGAATTCGGGGAACTTCTTGAGTGCGGCCACACAAGCCTTGATCAGGAAGGCCAGCATCGTGACCTTGACACCGCTCTTCTCGTTTTCCTTGTTGGTGGAGACGCGGAAGGCTTCGAGGTCGGTGATGTAGGCATCGTAAAAATTGGTGACGGCGGGAATCATGACCGCGTTGCGGAACAGGTTGGCACCGCTGATCTTCTTGATGCGGCCCAGTTCCTTGCGCTCAATCGGGCCGAACTTGGCGAAGTCCACCTTCGGCCACGGAATCAGGCCCAATTCGGAACCGCCACCCGCCGCTGCGGGGGCCGGTGCCTTGGCCGCTTGGGCCTTGGTTTGCGCGGCACCGCTCATCACCGCCTTGGTGAAGTGCTGGATGTCCTCAGCGGTGATGCGGCCCTTCAGGCCAGAGCCCTTGACCTCGTCCAACGGCACCCCCAGTTCGCGGGCAAACTTGCGCACCGACGGCGAAGCGTGCGGCAAACCCAACGCCGGGGTGGCGGTAGGATTGTGCGCCGGAGCGACTGCCGCAGCAGCGGCCACCGGGGTCACAGCAGCCGGAGCAGCCACCGCAGGAGCAGCGGATGCGGCAGGTGCGGCGGCCACAGGTGCCGCAGCGCCAGCGGCACCTTCCAAAATCGCCAGCAAGTCGCCAATGTTGACGGTATCGCCCACCTTGACCTTGAGCTCCTTGAGCACTCCTGCTGCCGACGACGGAATTTCCATCGACGCTTTGTCCGACTCCACGGTGATAAGCGACTGCTCCAGCTTGACGGTATCGCCAGCCTTGACGAACACCTCGATCACGGCCACGTCTTTGAAGTCGCCAATGTCGGGCACACGCACTTCGACCGGGCCAGCGGCCACAGGGGCAGCCGGGGCCGGAGCAGCCACTGCAACGGGCGCAGCAGCAGGAGCAGCAGCCACCGGAGCCGGTGCCGGTGCAGTAGCCACACCGCCTTCGGCTTCTAGCAACAGCACCACCGAGCCTTCGCTGACCTTGTCGCCCAGCTTGACCTTGAGTTCCTTGACCACACCCGCCGACGACGACGGAATTTCCATCGACGCTTTGTCCGACTCCACGGTGATGAGGGACTGCTCGGCCTGCACGGTGTCACCCGGCTTGACCAGCAACTCAATCACGGCCACTTCGTCGAAGTCGCCAATGTCGGGAACCTTGATTTCTACCAATGCCATGTTGTGTCTCCGTGGGGATTAGGCGTACAGGGGGTTCACTTTTTCGGTGTTGATGCCGTACTTGGCAATCGCTTCGGCCACCTTGGCCAGCGGCAGTTGGCCTTCTTCGGCCAGCGACTTGAGTGCGGCCAGCACAATGTAGTGGCGGTTGATCTCGAAGTGCTCGCGCAGCTTGCTGCGGAAGTCGGAACGGCCAAAACCGTCGGTGCCCAGCACCTTGTAAGTGCGGCCAGCCGGGATGAACGGGCGAATCTGTTCTGCGTAAGCCTTCATGTAGTCGGTCGAGGCCACCACCGGGCCGGTGCTGGTGTTCAACTGTTGCGCCACAAACGGCACCTTGGGCGTTTCCAGCGGGTGCAGCAGGTTCCAGCGGTCGGCATCTTGGCCGTCGCGCGTGAGTTCGTTGAACGACGGGCAGCTCCACACGTCGGCCTGCACGCCCCAGTCGGTGGCCAACAAAGTTTGCGCAGCCAGGCTTTCCCGCAAGATAGTGCCCGAACCCAGCAACTGCACGCGCTTGTCGCCTTCAGCGCCCGGCTTGCACAGGTACATACCCTTGATGATTTGCTCTTCGGTGCCAGCGGTCAGGCCGGGCATGGCGTAGTTTTCGTTCAACAGCGTCAGGTAATAGAAGACGTTGTCTTGCTTCTCGACCATGCGCTTCAAACCGTGGTGCAGGATCACACCCACTTCGTGCGCAAAGGTGGGGTCGTAGCTGATGCAGTTGGGGATGGTGTTGGCCATGATGTGGCTGTGACCGTCTTCGTGCTGCAAGCCTTCGCCGTTGAGCGTGGTGCGGCCCGAGGTGCCGCCCAGCAGGAAGCCGCGCGCCTGCATATCGCCCGCCGCCCAAGCCAAGTCGCCAATGCGCTGGAAGCCGAACATCGAGTAGTACACATAGAACGGGATCATGATCCGGTTGCTCGTGCTGTACGACGTGGCGGCGGCAATCCAGCTGCTCATACCACCGGCTTCGTTGATGCCTTCTTGCAGGATCTGGCCCGCCTTGTCTTCCTTGTAGTACATCACCTGGTCGCGGTCCACAGGGGTGTACTGCTGACCCAAGGGGTTGTAGATACCGATCTGGCGGAACAGACCTTCCATACCAAAGGTGCGGGCTTCATCGACCAGAATCGGCACCACGCGCGGGCCGATGGCTTGGTCGCGCAACAACTGGGTCAGGAAACGCACATAGGCTTGCGTGGTGGAGATTTCGCGGCCTTCGGCGGTCGGTTCCAACACGGATTTGAAGTTCTCCAACGCCGGGACGGTGAAGTTTTCGTCGGCCTTGACGCGGCGTTTGGGCAGGTAGCCGCCCAGTGCTTTGCGACGCTCGTGCAGGTACTGCATCTCCGGGGTGTCGTCGGCGGGCTTGTAAAACGGGATGTTGGCCAGTTCGCTGTCGGGCACCGGAATGTTGAAGCGATCGCGGATGTAGCGGATGTCTTCGTCGGTCAGTTTTTTGGTCTGGTGGACGGTGTTTTTGGCTTCACCGGCCTTGCCCATACCGTAGCCCTTGACGGTCTTGATCAACAGCACGGTCGGCTGGCCTTGGTGCTTGGTGGCCTTGTCGAAAGCGGCAAACACTTTTTGCGGATCGTGGCCACCACGGCGCAGGTTCCAGATGTCGTCGTCGCTCATGTGCGACACCATCTCCAGCGTGCGCGGGTCGCGGCCAAAGAAGTTCTTGCGCACGTAAGCGCCATCAAACGCTTTGAAGGACTGGTAATCGCCGTCCAACGTGTCCATCATCAGCTTGCGCAACGCGCCGTCTTTGTCGCGGGCCAGCAGCGGATCCCAATCGCCGCTCCACAGCAGCTTGATGACGTTCCAGCCAGCGCCACGGAATTCGCCTTCCAGCTCTTGCACGATTTTGCCGTTGCCACGTACCGGGCCATCCAGGCGTTGCAGGTTGCAGTTGATCACAAAGATCAGGTTGTCCAAACCTTCGCGGGCGGCCAAGCCAATCGCGCCCAGGCTTTCCGGCTCGTCCATTTCGCCATCGCCGCAGAACACCCAGACCTTGCGGTTGCTGGTGTCGGCAATGCCACGGGCGTGCAAATACTTGAGGAAACGGGCCTGGTAAATCGCCATCAGTGGGCCCAAGCCCATCGACACGGTCGGGAACTGCCAGAAACCGGGCATCAGCTTGGGGTGCGGGTAGCTCGACAGCCCCTTGCCGTCCACTTCTTGGCGGAAGTTGAGCAGCTGTTCTTCGGTCAGGCGGCCTTCCAAATAGGCACGGGCGTAGATACCGGGCGAAACGTGTCCTTGGAAATACACGCAGTCACCACCGTGGCTCTCGCTCTCAGCTTGCCAAAAGTGGTTGAAACCGGTGCCAAACATGGTGGCCAGCGAGGCAAATGAACCAATGTGGCCACCCAAATCGCCCCCGTCTTCGGGGTTGTGACGATTGGCCTTCACCACCATCGCCATCGCGTTCCAGCGCATGTAGGCGCGCAGGCGCTCTTCAATTTCCAAGTTACCGGGGCAACGCGCTTCTTCGTTGGTTTCAATGGTGTTGACGTAAGCGGTGTTGGCCGAGAACGGCATGTCGATGCTGTTCTGGCGCGCTTCTTCCAGCAGTTGCTCCAGCAGAAAGTGGGCGCGTTCGCCACCTTCTTTTTCAATCACCGCTTTGAGGGCATCGAGCCACTCACGGGTTTCTTGGCTGTCCAGATCCGGGGCGGCGGTGCCGGTGGCTTGCACATGGTCAGACATAGGGGTTGTCTCCTTTTAAGGGTTAAAGGTAAAAGTCTGTTTCAGCGTCAGAGTGTCGCACGGTTTTTTTTATTTTTCAAGATATGCATACAAATTTCTTATTGTGAAATATAAGTGCCGTTCGTTGGTGGACACTGCTTTAGACTTCAGTCCCCATGTCCAGAACCAACCCCTTGTACCCTTCGGCCACCCACCACCACAGCGCATGGTGGAACCGCTGGTGGCGGCGTTTGCCGCCATCGCGCCAAGACCGCTTTGCCGCGCTGGGGCCCCTGTTGTCGGTGTTGCTGTTTTTGGCCACCATCGTAGCCTCCATCACCTATTTCTCACTCGAAGAACGCGAGCGCGAGCGCGAAACCGTCACCCGTGATGTGGAATACGCCCAGCAACGCTTGCGCTTGCGGCTGCTGGAACGCCAAGAACAACTCATGCGCATGGCGCGCAGCTTGACCTACTCCGAACACCAAGAAGCCGACTTCATGGCACAAGCCGAATCGGCCCTGGGACAATTCCCAGAAGCCATGGCCATCTCTTGGCTCAGCCCCCGACGTGAGGTGGTGGCGACCTACACCTCGGCCAGCGCGCCAGAAGACTTCAAGCGGGAATGGGCCCAAAGCCTCAACGCACCCGACACCGCCACCAGTTTTGCGCTGGCACGCGATCTGCGCCAACCCATCTACGCCGAACCCGTGCGCTACACCAACGCCACCTACGGCCTGTTGCTGCTGATTCCTCTGCACGAAGCCAACCACTTCAGCGGGGCGCTGATGGTGGAATACAGCATCGATGGCCTGCTACGCTTTGGGGTCCCCCCCGAAGTGATGGCCCGCTACGCCGTGGCGCTGCTCAACCGCCAACGCCAAGTGATGGCGGGCAGCTTGCAAGGCACCCACCGCAACGCCTTGCAAAGGCTGCCGTGGTCCACACAGCCGCAAGCCTACGAAGTGGCCGTCTCGCCCGTGGGGGACAACCTGCTGCTGCGAGCTGAGAGCTACCGCACCGCACAAGACAAAGTGAGCAAAGCCTTCTTCTGGGTGGTGGGCGCTTTGAGTGCCCTGACGGTCTGGATGCTGCTGGGCACCTGGCGGCACACCCGTCGGCGCATCGAAACCCAACAGGCCTTGGTGGCCGAAACCAACTTTCGGCGTGCGATGGAAAACTCCATGCTCACCGGCATGCGCACCTTGGACATGGAAGGCCGCATCACCTACGTCAACCCCGCCTTTTGCAACATGACCGGCTGGAGCGCCGAAGAACTGATGGGCCAACGTGCGCCCTTTGCGTACTGGCCCGAAAGCGACCATGAGACCCTCGGCCACCGCCTCAGCAACGAACTCAGCGAAGGCCCCACGCCCAGCGGGTTCGAAATGACGGTACAGCGCAAAGACGGCAGCCGTTTTTACGCCCGGATGTACATCTCGCCCCTGATTGCGCCCGACGGCCAACAGGCGGGCTGGATGTCGTCCATCACCGACATCACCGAACCGCGCCGCATTCGCGAAGCCCTGAGCGCCTCCTACGAACGCTTCACCACCGTGCTCGACAGTGTGGATGCGGCCATCTCGGTGGCCCCCTTGGGCAGCACCGAACTGTTGTTTGCCAGCAAAATGTACCGCACCTGGTTTGGCACCGGCGGCGAAGGCCACCGCTCATTGGTCGATTTGGGCTCGGCCCTGCCCCCGCACGCCGACACCCACGACAACCACGACCCCGTGGACGCACTGGCAGGCCTGCCCACCGACTCCCTGCTCGATGCCAGCAGTGGCAATGCCGAAATCCTGATGCCGGGCTTGGACAAATGGCTTGAAGTGCGCACCCGCTACCTGACCTGGGTCGATGGCCGCTTGGCACAAATGGTCATTGCCACCGACATCACTGCGCGCCGCCAAGCGGAGGAACAAGCCGCACGCCAATCTGAGCGGGCACAAAATGCCAGCCGCCTCATCACCATGGGTGAAATGGCCTCCAGCGTGGCACACGAACTCAACCAGCCGCTGACCGCCATCAGCAACTACTGTAGCGGCATGATTTCGCGTTTGCAAAAACACCAAATTACCGAAGAAGACCTGCTGGTGGCGCTGGAAAAAACCGCCCGACAAGCCCAGCGTGCGGGCCAGATCATCCAACGCATACGCGCCTTCGTCAAACGCAGTGAACCCAATCCGGCCTTGTCCGACGTGGCTCAAATGGTGGCCAACGCCACCGAACTGGCCGACATCGAACTGCGCCGCCAAATGGTGCGACTGCACACCTACGTGGCCGCACGTTTGCCCGCGCTGATGGTCGATCCCATCCTGATCGAACAAGTGCTCATCAACCTGCTCAAAAACGGTGGCGAAGCGATTGCCAGCGCCCAGCGCCCAACCCAACAACGCCGCATTGAACTGCGGGTGGCCCCCAAATACATCGACCATTTGCCAGTGGTGGAGTTTTGCGTACAAGACAGCGGCCCCGGCGTGCCCGCCGAGATGCTGGAACGCATCTACGAAGCCTTTTACAGCACCAAGACCAACGGCATGGGGATCGGGCTCAAGTTGTGCCGCTCCATCATCGAGTCGCACCACGGCAGACTGCAAGCACGGAACATCTACAATGGCGACGAAATAGTCGGGTGCGAGTTCAGCTTCTGGATTCCGGTGCCGACGCCCGCTGCCCCCGCCACAGCGTCCGCGCCCGCCCCCTCGCACCCCCGCCAACCCGAAGGAGCGTGATGAGTTTGACCCCGAAAAAAGGCACCGTGTACGTCGTGGACGACGACGAAGCGGTACGCGATTCCCTGCAATGGCTGCTCGAAGGCCAAGACTACCGGGTGCGCACCTTTGAGTCCGCCGAAGCCTTTTTAAGCCGCTACGAAGCGCGCGAAGTGGCCTGCTTAATCGCCGACATCCGCATGGATGGCATGAGCGGCATGGAACTGCAAGACCGGCTGCTGGAACGCCAATCACCACTGCCCATCGTCTTCATCACCGGCCACGGCGACGTGCCGATGGCGGTCGAATCCATGAAAAAAGGCGCACTCGACTTCATCCAAAAGCCCTTTGACGAAGCCCAATTGCTGGGGCTGGTAGAGCGCATGCTGGACAAAGCGCACCAAACCTTCTCGGTACACCAACAAGCCGCCAGCCGCGAAGCCCTGCTGGCCAAACTCACCACACGCGAAACCCAAGTGCTGGAACGCATCGTGGCAGGCCGATTGAACAAACAAATCGCCGACGATTTGGGCATCAGCATCAAAACGGTGGAAGCACACCGCGCCAACATCATGGAAAAGCTCAACGCCAACACCGTGGCCGATTTGCTCAAAGTCGCGCTGGCCCCCGCACCCGCCAAAGCCTGATTTTTTTCTCTTCACCCGTTTCTCTTACCATGACCGCCCAACTGATCGACGGCAACGCTCTCTCGCGCCAACTGCGCACCCAAGTCTCCGAACGTGTGGCCGCCCTCAAGGCCCAAGGCCTGACCCCCGGCTTGGCCGTGGTGTTGGTGGGCGACAACCCCGCCAGCCAAGTGTATGTGCGCAACAAAGTCAAAGCGTGCGAAGACACCGGCATGCACTCCGTGCTGGAAAAATACGATGCCAGCCTGACCGAAGCCGAATTGCTGGCCCGCGTCGAGGCGCTCAACAACGACCCGACCATCCACGGCATTTTGGTGCAGCTGCCGCTGCCCGCGCACATCGACGCACACAAAGTCATCGAAGCCATCAGCCCCGCCAAAGACGTGGACGGTTTTCACGTGGCCAGCGCAGGGGCGCTCATGGTGGGCCAACCGGGCTTTTGGCCCTGCACACCCTACGGCTGCATGAAAATGCTCGAATCCATTGGCTATGACCTGCGCGGCAAACACGCTGTGGTCATCGGGCGCAGCAACATCGTGGGCAAACCCATGGCCATGATGCTGCTGCAACAAGATGCCACCGTCACCGTTTGCCATTCGCGCACCGCCGATCTGAAGGCCCAAACCCTGCAAGCCGACGTGATCGTGGCCGCCGTGGGCAAACGCAATGTACTGACCGCCGACATGGTCAAACCCGGTGCCGTGGTGCTGGACGTGGGCATGAACCGCAACGACGACGGCAAACTCTGCGGCGACGTGGACTTTGATGGCGTAAAAGCAGTGGCCGGCTACATCACCCCGGTGCCCGGTGGCGTAGGCCCCATGACCATCACCATGCTGATGGTCAACACACTCGAATCCGCCGAACGCAGCCTGCCAGCGCGGGCATAAACCACACGTCTGGGTGCGTGCGGGAACCAAAACACGCACAACAGATCAGACTCGTCGTCCACCACCTGTCAATCATTCTTTGTCACGGAGTTGCGTTATGACCCCTCGTTCTGTTTTGCGTGTTACCGCGTTTGCTGTGTTGTCTGCTGTCGGTGTGGCCTCTTGGGCCGCTGGCCATGCCAACGGCACTTCTCGTCACCACGGCGGTGATGCACCATGTGGCATGGCCATGTCGGCTGGCGATGCACAGCATGGTGGTATGGGCATGCACGGCATGGGAGGGGCTATGCGCTGGCACCATGCCCTGCACCGCCTCAACCTGAGCGACGCGCAACACGACCAAGTGTTTGATCTGATGCACGGACAAGCCAAAGAGCGCCACACACTCATGCGCCAACTGCGCCAAGTTCAGGCCGATTTGCGCACCACCGCACAAGCGGCCCAGTTCGACAACGCCAAAGCCCAAGCTCTGGCCCATGAGCAAGCCAAATTGACGGCCCAACAGTTGTTGCTGGAGGCCCAACTTGAAGGCAAAATCCGCGCGCTGCTCACACCCGAGCAAAAGCAGCAACTCGATCAGCCCGCTGCACGCCACCCACACACGCCCATGCACCCCATGATGCACAAGGCACCGCCTCCAGCCCAATAAACAGCTGTGGTTACCACGGTGGCGTGGGGTTGGCACGGGCCGACAAACGCCACCACACCCGCAACGCGCACAACCACTGTGTCAGTACCAATCCGGTACCGATGCGGTGCCACAGTGCCACGCTGTCACCCGTAGAGCGCGCCAAGACGATCCGCTGTGCCACGCCAAATTCCTGCACCAATCCAGCCAAAGCCGCCAACAACAACCACGGCAACAGCGTGCGCAACAACACAGGCGCGGCCCTGAAACGGCACCACAGCAGCAACACCAACGCCAACCCCACGCTGGCCCAGCTTTGCACCTGAAAGAGCTTGGCCGCCACCGGCCCGGCCACCACTGGATTACCCAACTGGGCAAACAACATCGGCACCGCCACAAAACTCAGTGCCGTCATGCCGCCCCACCACAACGAGGCCACCAACAACGGCCAACGCTGACCGCTGGGCAACATCAGATGTAGCTCACCGCCACAATCTCGAACCGTTTGATGCCACCAGGTGCCTGCACCTCGGCCACATCGCCTTCTTCTTTACCGATCAAAGCGCGCGCAATGGGGCTGGAAATGTTGATCAGCCCCAACTTCAAGTCGGCTTCGTCTTCGCCCACAATCTGGTATGTCACCGCTTCACCGGTCGATTCCTCTTCCAACTCCACTGTGGCCCCAAACACCACGCGCCCGCCCGCGTCCACCGCTGCCGGGTCAATCACCTGCGCCACCGATAACTTGCCCTCAATCTCGGCAATGCGGCCTTCAATGAAACCCTGGCGCTCTTTGGCGGCATCGTAGTCGGCGTTTTCGCTCAAGTCGCCTTGGGCGCGCGCTTCGGCAATCGCAGTAATGACCGCCGGACGCTCGACGGTTTTCAGGCGCTGCAACTCGTCCTTGAGTTTTTCAGCGCCGCGTTTGGTCACGGGAAT
>JBLIZX010000010.1:0-4210 GCA_048860285.1 Macromonas sp.
ATGGCCGAGAGCTTCTTTGCCAGCCTGGAGTGCGAACTCATCGCCCGACGCAATTGGAAGACCAAGGCCGAAGCACGCATTGCCGTCTTCACTTGGATTGAGGCCTGGTACAACCCACGCCGTCGACATTCAGCCCTGGGCAAGATGTCGCCCGTCAATTTCGAGAAAAAACATGAGCAAGAACAGAAAAACCTGACACAATCGCCACCGACACAGACTCCATAGAGAGTCTTCAAACTGTCCGTCAAAACGGGGTAAGTCCACCCGCCTGAAGGGCAGCGGACACGGCGGTCAAGCTCAATGGGCGCTGCGGTACGCGATACCTGCGCTGGCACCGTAACTGGTGCGGTCGCTGACCACCGGGCTGCGAGCGGCCTGCCCTTGCAATTGCGAGGCACTCAGGCCCGCAAAAGCCACCCAGTGCCGGTTGATAACGCGGGTAATCGTCCAACCCAACGACACGCTTTCCAAACCACTGCTGGGCACATAGGCAGCCCGCCCGGTGCGTACCGCGCTGGCGTTGTCGATACCAAAATGGGTGCGCATGTAGGTGTGGTTACCCGCCGAAGCCCCCAGCCCGGCTTCCCAGTAGGTACGTTCTGACACTGGGTGTCGGTAACGCAACTGGGTATTGAAGCGCATGCCAATCTGATGCCCCAATAAATCCTGCGCCGCACTGGCCCCCACCGACCAACGCGGGTGCAGAGCGTAGTTCACCGACAGACGACCAATCACGGTATTGGGCACGTCGGGCAAACCTTGCAGCAACGGATCGTCACCCGATGAGCGGCCACGCTGAAGGCGCAATGCCGTGCTGACCGACCAACGGTCGTTTTGCACCAGCGCCGCACTGACACCAGAATCGACCGGGCGGCGACCCAAACCCAACAAACCACTGGCCCCGCCGGTGGACACCCGCACCCGTCCGAGCTGAAACGCCAACATAGGCCGCAGTTTCAGTTGTGGACTCCCCTTGAGTGAGGTGCTGGCCGACACGCCGATGAGGTAATCACGGCTGGCCTCCAGCGTCACCGGCTCGGCCTTGGGCTTGGGCTTGGGATTGGAGGACACGGCGGCCAACAACATAGTGTCAGCGTTGGTAACGTCGGGACTATCCGCTGGCGCGGGGGCAAAAAGCGAGGGGGGTACCGCCACCAACATGCTGTCGTCCAACGCCAGCGCCGACCACGGCAAGCCCGCCAGCAACGCCACCGGCCACCAACGCGGCACGCACAAAGACAAAGGAACAACCGTCATAGGGGCATGATAACGGGCACACCCCATTTGTGCGCCAAATGACCGCACAATGGCCGCATCGGTGTGTTTTGAACGAAATAGAACCATGCAGCAATTTGATTTTGATTTTCTGGTGATAGGCGGCGGCAGCGGGGGCGTACGAGCGGCACGCATGGCAGCGCAGCGCGGCGTACGGGTGGCACTGGCTGAGACGCAAGGCGTGGACGGGCTGGGTGGCACCTGCGTCAACGTGGGCTGCATCCCCAAAAAACTGTACAGCTACGCGGCGCACTACGGCGAAGGGTTTGCCGAGGCGCACGGCTACGGCTGGGAAGGCGAAGCCCCGCGCCTGAACTGGGCCACCCTCAAAGCCAACCGCGCGCGCGAAATCACCCGCCTCAACGGCGTGTACGCCAACCTGCTGCGCGGCAGCGGCGTGACGCTGCTCAACGGCTTTGCCCAGTTGCAGGACGCGCACACCGTGCGCTTGGCCACCCTCAACGCCGACGGCAGCCCCGGCCACACGCAGTACCGCGCCGAGCGCATCCTGATTGCCACCGGCGGCACGCCCTACGTGCCCCACTTCCAAGGCCGCGAACACGTCGTCACATCCGACGAGATCTTCGACCTCGACACCTTCCCGCAACGCCTGCTGGTGGTGGGCGGTGGCTACATTGCCAGCGAATTTGCATCCATCTTTAACGGTCTGGGCGCGCACGTGACGCAGCTCTACCGGGGCGAGCAGATCCTGCGCGGCTTTGACGACGAAATCCGCCACTTTGCCGCCGCCGAGCTGCAAAAAGCCGGGGTGGACTTGCGCCTGAATGCGGGCGTGCTGTCGATTGAGCACCACGCCAACGGCCTGCACGTGCAACTGGAGGACGGCAACCTGCTGGTGGTGGATGCGGTGCTGTACGCCACGGGCCGAGTGCCCAATGTCCACGGCCTGGGGCTGGACACGGTGGGCGTGGCACAAGGCGAACAAGGCGCGGTGGTGGTCGATGCCAACTACCGCACCAACGTGCCCAGCATCTACGCCTTGGGCGATGTGACGCACCGGGTACAACTGACCCCGGTGGCGCTGGGCGAGGCCATGCAACTGGTGGACCACCTGTTTGGCCCGGCAGCGGGCAAGGCAGCGCGCCAGATGCGCTACGACCTGATCCCAACTGCCGTGTTCACCCACCCCAACATCGGCACGGTGGGCCTGACCGAAGCCCAGGCGCGTGAGCGGTACGGCAACATCACCGTATTCCGCTCCGAATTCCGCGCGCTCAAGCACACCCTGAGCGGCAACTCCGAGCGCACGCTGATGAAGCTGGTGGTGGACAGCGCCAGCGACCGCGTGGTCGGGCTGCACATGGTGGGCGCGGAAGCGGGCGAGATCGTGCAGGGCTTTGCCGTGGCCATGCAGGCTGGGGCCACCAAGGCCGTGTTCGATACCACCTTGGGCATCCACCCCACCGCCGCCGAGGAGTTCGTGACCATGCGCGAACCCGTGCGGGGCGGTTGAAGGTTGACACTCAGCCGCGCGCAGCGTGCAGCAAATCGCGCGTTTTGAGGGCTTCTTGCCGTGCGGCTTGGGCAAAGTCCGGGCCTGCACTGGCGTACAGGATGGCGCGCGAGGAGTTGACCACCACCGGGCCGGTGGTTTCGCCGTTGTGGCCACGCCAGCCCGCTTGCACGGTGGCGTGGGCATCACCTCCTTGAGCACCCACGCCTGGAATCAGCAGCGGCACGGTGGGGGCCAGTTCACGCACCCGCGCAATTTCTGCCGGATAGGTCGCGCCCACCACCAGGCCCAGTTGACCGTTCAGGTTCCACGGCCCTTGCGTTAACGAAGCGATGTGTTCGTACAAACGCGGCTGACCTGCTACGTCGGCCAAGTGCTGGGGCTGGAAATCGTCGCCCCCCGGATTGCTGGTGCGGCACAGCAAGAACGCACCCTTGCCGGGGTAGCGCAAATAGGGCTGCACCGAGTCAAAACCCATGAACGGCGACAGCGTGACCGCATCGGCACCGTAACGCTCGAACGCTTCCTTGGCGTACTGTTCGGCGGTGCTGCCAATGTCGCCGCGCTTGGCATCCAGAATGATGGGCACCTGCGGCGCGGCCACGCGCATGTGCGCCATCAGGCGTTCCAATTGGTCTTCGGCGCGGTGGGCGGCAAAATAGGCAATTTGCGGCTTGAAGGCAATCACCAGGTCGGCGGTGGCATCGACAATGGCGGCACAGAAATCGTAAATCTTGGACGGATCGTTGCGCCAGTGGTGCGGAAACTTGGCCGGTTCCGGGTCCAGCCCCACACACAGCATCGATTGGTTTTGGCGCTCGGCAGCGCGCAGCATGTCAAGAAAGTTCATGCGCAGATTGTAGGGACACGCCCGTTTTTTTGGTACCGTTGCAAGCTACGCCTACACGCCCTCGCACCTCTTCTACCTCACCCCACCACCATGTGCCAACTGCTCGGCCTCAACTGCGCCACCCCCACCGATGCCACCTTCAGCTTCACCGGCTTTAGCCAACGCGGTGGCGGCACCGACCACCACGCCGACGGCTGGGGCATCGCGTTCTTTGAGGGCAAAGGGCTGCGGCTGTTTGTCGATCACGAAAGCGCCGCCCAGTCGCCCATGGCCGACTTTTTGAAACACTACCCCATCAAGAGCACCAACACCATTGCCCATGTGCGCAAGGCCACGGTCGGGCAAGTGTGTCTGGAAAACGCCCACCCCTTCACGCGCGAACTGTGGGGCCGGCACTGGGTGTTTGCCCACAATGGCGATTTGAAAGACTACCACCCACGGCTGCACAGCCACTTTCACCCAGTGGGCAGCACCGACAGCGAACGCGCCTTTTGCTGGTTGATGCAAGAGCTGGCCAAATCGCACGCCGGTGTGCCCAGCGTGCCAGAGCTGACCCTGACCTTGCAAGAGCTGGTGCCCCAAGTGCGGCGCTTTGGCACCTTCAACTTTTT
>JBLIZX010000011.1:0-4844 GCA_048860285.1 Macromonas sp.
GCTCCAACTTGGTGGCGGCGGGGCTGGGGGCGTTAAAAATGGGCTGTTGGGGCATGGCAGAAGGATTGGGGTTGAGCACAGGGTTTATTGCAGGGTGGGTCGGTACAGCAAGCCCAGCTCATCGGCCAAGGTCGCTAGGCGTTTGTCCAGTGTCCAGAGTTGCGTACGTTCACCCAGTAGCGCAGAGGTAAGCAGGTGCATGTCCACAAAGCCACAACCGCGACCGTAAAGCTGGCGGTTGTCCAACAATGCCATGACCTCTTGTCCGGTGGCTACTGGGGCGTGTTCAAGTTCTTGCAGCAACTTTACGGCTGTGTGCCGGTTGGGTGGTGTGCCGCAAGCCACTTCCAGGACCACGTAGGGATGGCAAATGACCAACCCTGTTTCCAGCAGTGCCACGAGTTGGTGGTTACGCTGTTTGAAATGTCCTACCCAAACCGAAGTATCGACCAGCACGTTCACGGTTGACCCGTTTCTTCGCGGCGGCGAGGTGCCAACTCAATTTCAGGCGCTTGACCACCCAGCGCCGCCAGTCGGCGTGCGGTTTGTTGTTGAATGAACGCTTTGACACATTCTCGAATGAGTTCGGACTTTTCCAAGTTAGGTGGAGCCAGTGACATGGCTTTGTGGAAAAGTTGGTCGTCAATCGTCAAAGTGGTACGCATGGTCAGGCAGTTTGGATGTCAGTTTCTGCATCATTGTGCATCAAAATCGGTGTCGGTGTGGCATCAGGCGGGATGGTGATGACCCATGCCAGCGGCTTCGCCCAGCACACGCGCAGCCCATTGGTTCAAGCTGGTGCCAGCGGCGTGTGCAGCTGTCAGCGCGGCGCTGTGTACTTCGGGGGAAACGCGCAACATCAGTTTGCCGCTGGCGGGTTTGAGGGGGGCAACACCCTTGCGAGCGCATTCTTCCAGGTAAAAATCCACCGCGTGGCAGAAATCTTGGCGCAGTTCAGCCACCGTTTGGCCTTCAAAGGTAATGCTGATTTGGTCGGGCAGGCCCAGCACCTTGCCCCAAAAAATGCCGTCATCGGCATCGAATTCGACACGGGCTGTCAGCCCTTTGTGCGTCAGTGTGCTGTTCATGGCTTCACTCCTACCGCCTGCAACCAGGCGCGTATTTCGTTGATCTGGTACCGTTTGGCCTCTTTGCCCGGATGCGGGCGATGGGCGTGTTTTACACCCCCATGCAGGTGCATGGCAACGCGCGAGCCTGCGCCTTCCACCACCTCGCCACCCAAGGCCAACACCAGCGATTCCACATCCGAAAACTTGATGTTGCCTTGCGTGGGCTTGCTGAAGATCGCTTCCAGTGTTTTGCGATGCTTGCTGTTTGTGCAAGCTATTGTAGCGGGTTCGCCAACGGCTGCCCCAGGTGCCGCAGCACGTCGCGCACCAGTTGGGCGCGGTCTTTGGCTTCGGGCAGGGCGCGTTCGATGCGCAGTTTGTCGTTGCCCGCCAGTTTGATGTCGCGGTTTTTTTGCACCAGTTCAATGATGCGCATCGGGTCGATGGGCGGGTTGGGGCGGAAGGTGATAAGGATCACGCCCGGTGTGGCATCGATTTTTTGCACGCCGTAGGGTTGGCTGAGCACGCGCAGGCGGTGGACATCGAGCAGGGTTTGCGCTTGGGCGGGCAGTTTGCCAAAGCGGTCCACCAATTCTTCCAGCAGGCGGTCAATCTGGTCGCTGGTCTTGGCGGTGGCCAGTTTTTTGTAGAAGCTCAAGCGCAGGTGAACATCGCCGCAGTAGTCGTCGGGCAACAGTGCCGGGGCGTGTAGGTTGATGTCGGTGGTGACGTTGACCGGGTTGAGCAAGTCGGGTTCGCGCCCGGCCTTGAGGCTGGCCACGGCCTCGGCCAGCATTTCGTTGTAGAGCTGGAAGCCCACTTCCAGCATGTTGCCGCTTTGGCTTTCGCCCAGCACCTCGCCCGCGCCCCGGATTTCCAGATCGTGCATGGCCAAGTAGAAGCCGCTGCCCAGTTCTTCCATTTGCTGGATGGCATCGAGCCGCTGTTGGGCCTGTTTGGTCAGGCCGTCGATGTCGGGCACCAGCAAGTAGGCGTAGGCTTGGTGGTGGCTGCGGCCCACACGGCCACGCAACTGGTGCAGTTGGGCCAGCCCGAACTTGTCGGCTCGGCTCATGATGATGGTGTTGGCCGTGGGCACGTCAATGCCGGTCTCGATGATGGTGGAGCACAGTAGCAGGTTGAAGCGTTGTGCCACAAAGTCGCGCATCACGCGTTCCAGTTCGCGTTCGGGCATCTGGCCGTGGGCGATGGCAATGCGCGCTTCGGGCAGGATTTCCTCCAACTTTTGCCGCCGGTTTTCGATGGTGTCCACCTCGTTGTGCAAAAAATACACCTGCCCGCCGCGTTTGAGTTCGCGCAGCACGGCTTCACGGATCACGCCGTGACCCTCGTTGCGGACAAAGGTTTTGATGGCCAAACGGCGTTGCGGTGCGGTGGCAATCACGCTCAGGTCACGCAGGCCCTCCAGAGCCATGCCCAGTGTGCGCGGGATGGGGGTGGCGGTGAGCGTGAGCACATCCACCTCGGCGCGCAAGGCCTTCATGGCCTCTTTGTGGCGCACGCCAAAGCGGTGTTCTTCGTCGATGATGAGCAGGCCCAGGTTCTTGAACTGGGTTTTTTCGCTCAACAGTTTGTGGGTGCCCACCACGATGTCGATGCTGCCATCGGCCACACCTTTGAGGGCAGCGTTGATTTCTTTGGTGGTGCGAAAGCGGCTCATCTCGGCAATGCGCACAGGCCACTTGGCAAAGCGGTCCACCAGCGTTTGGTAGTGCTGTTCGGCCAGCAGCGTGGTGGGGGCCAAAAACGCCACTTGCTTGCCGCCGGTCACGGCCACAAAGGCGGCGCGCAGCGCGACTTCGGTTTTGCCAAAGCCCACGTCGCCGCAGACCAGCCGATCCATCGGGCGCGGGCTGACCATGTCTTGGATCACGGCGTGGATGGCGGCGTTTTGGTCGGCGGTTTCCTCAAAGCCAAAGTCGTTGGCAAAGGCTTCGTAGTCGTGTGCGTCAAAGCGGAAGGCAAAGCCCTCGCGTGCGGCGCGGCGGGCGTAGATGTTGAGCAGTTCGGCGGCGGCATCGCGCACCTGTTCGGCGGCCTTGCGCCGGGCTTTGTCCCACTGGCCGCTGCCCAGCTTGTGCAAGGGGGCTTCGTCGGCGCTTACGCCGGTGTAGCGGCTGATGAGGTGCAACTGGCTCACTGGCACGTACAGCACGGCGTTTTGGGCGTATTCCAAGTGCAGGAATTCCAGCAGCGCGGGCGTGCCATCGGGCAGTTTGTCGCCCATGTCCATGTGGATCAGCCCTCGGTAGCGGCCAATACCGTGCTGGCTGTGGACGACGGGGTCGCCCACGTTGAGTTCGCTCAGGTCTTTGATGAGGGCTTCGACATCGCTGACCTGTTCTTGCTTTTTGCGCCGGCGCGTGGTGGGGCCAGCGGCAAACAATTCGGTTTCGGTGATGAAGTCGATGCCGTGTTGCGTCCACGCAAAGCCGTTGGCCAGTGCGGCGGTGGCAATGCCCACTTTTTCGGTGCTGGTTTGGAATTCGGCCAGCGTGTCGAACGCAGGCGCGCTGACACCGCTGGCGCGCAGAAAGTCCAGCAGGCTCTCGCGGCGGCCATCGCTTTCGGCCAGCAGCAGCACGCGGTGGTTGGTGCCGCGCAAATGGGCGTGCAGTTTGGCCAGTGGTTCGTCGGTGCCGCGTTGGGCCGCCACATCGGGCAGGGCTTGCACCCAGGCGCTGTGTTCCACGTCTTGCCTGTCGGGGCGCAGCGCCAGTTGGGCGTGGGCTTTGGCGCTGGCGTAAAAGGTCTCGGCGTTGAGGAACAGGGTCTCGGGCGGCAGCGGTGGGCGTTCGGGGTCGCCACGCAGCAGGCGGTAGCGTTCTTGCGTGTCTTGCCAAAAGCGTTGGAACGCGGGTTCCAAATCGCCGTGCAACACCAAGGTGGCATCGGTGCCCAAATAGTCGAACACGGTGGCGGTTTGCTCAAAAAACAGCGGTAGGTAGTACTCAATGCCCGCTGTGGCCACGCCGTTGCCCATGTCCTTGTAGATGCGGCTTTTGGTGGGGTCGCCGTCCAGCAGTTCGCGCCAGCGCGCACGGAACAGCGCACGCGCTTCGTCGTTCATCGGGAATTCGCGCCCCGGCAACAGGCGCACCTCGGGCACGGGGTACAGGCTGCGTTGGCTGTCGGGGTCGAAGGTGCGGATGGAGTCGATTTCATCGTCGAACAGATCAACCCGGTACGGCATGGGCGCACCCATCGGGAACAGGTCGATCAGGCTGCCGCGCACCGCGTATTCACCGGGGCTGACGACTTGCGTCACGTGCTGGTAGCCCGCCAGCGTCAATTGGGCCTTGAAGCGGGCCTCGTCCAGCTTTTGCCCGGTCTTGAAATGGAAGGTGTACCCGGCCAGAAACGAGGGTGGGGCCAGCCGGTACAGCGCGGTGGTCGCGGGCACGATGACCACATCGGCCCCATCCTCGGCCTTGCGCTGCTGGATGCGCCACAGCGTGGCCAGCCGTTCGCTGATCAAGTCTTGGTGCGGCGAAAAACTGTCGTAGGGCAGGGTTTCCCAGTCCGGGAACAAGGCACAGCGCAAGTCTGGCGCAAAAAACGGCAATTCGTCCAGCAGGCGCTGCGCGTCGTTGGCATCGGCGGTGACGATGGCCACCGGGCGGCCAGCGGTTTTCTCGCGCTGGCCAAGCTGGGCCAGCCACAGAGCATCGGCAGAGCCCAAGGGGCGGGGCAGGCTGAAGCGTTTACCGGGGGTGAGTTTGGGCAAGTCCATGCGGACAGATTTTAGAATCC
>JBLIZX010000012.1:0-7100 GCA_048860285.1 Macromonas sp.
CTGGTCGTGGCCTTCGAGGTAGAGGTCGGCCTCGGGGCCGTGGTCGTGGGCGCTGCCAGCGTGGCTGCCCTTGAGCACGGTGGTGTGGGTGGTGCCGGAGTCGAACCACACCTCCAAAATGTCGGTGCTCTTGCTGTAGTGGGCGGGGTCGGCTGCGTCGCCAATGCGGGCCAGAATGTCGGCCACGCTCAATTGGCTCCAGGCTTCAATGCCACCGGCTTCGACCACCTCGGCGGCCAGATCGACAATCTCGGGCGTGCGCGGGTGGGGCTCGCCGCTGTCCACGTGCAGTAAAAAGGGCAGAGGTACACCCCAGCTGCGCTGGCGGCTGATGCACCAGTCGGGCCGGTTGGCAATCATGTCGCGCAGGCGGGCGCGGCCATTTTCCGGGTAAAAGCTGGTGTGCTCGATGGCTTCCAGCGCGGTCTGGCGCAGCGTCTTGGGTGCCTTGTCGGTGGTGAAGATGCCCTCACCCTCATCCATGCGCACAAACCACTGCGCGGCGGCGCGGTAGATCACCGGGGTTTTGTGCCGCCAGCAGTGCGGGTAGCTGTGCGTGATGGCCTGGGTGGCCAGCAGACGGCCATGTTCGCGCAGCGTGTCGATGATGACGGGGCAGGCTTTCCAGATATTGAGGCCGCCAAACAACGGCAGCGCCTCGTCGTACTGGCCGTTGCCTTGCACTGGGTTGAGGATGTCGTCGTACTTCAGGCCATTGGCCAGGCAGGAGTTGAAGTCGTCCACGCCATAGGCCGGAGCGGCATGGACCATGCCGGTGCCGTCGTCGGCACTCACGTAGTCGGCCAGATAGATGGGGCTGAGGCGATCGTAACCGGCATCGACATGCGCCAGCGGATGCTTGAAGTGGATGTGCTCCAACGCCTGGCCCGCGCACGTGGCCACCACGTTGCCTTCCAGCCCGTAGCGGGTCAAGCATTTTTCGACCAGCGATTCGGCCAGCACCAGCAGGCCCTTGGGCGTTTCCACCAGCGCGTAGGTCAGCTCGGGGTGCGCGTTGAGCGCCTGGTTGGCCGGAATCGTCCACGCGGTGGTGGTCCAGATGACGGCAAACATCGGTTTGCCAGCCAACTCCGCCGTGTTGGCGTGCGGCAGGCCGCTGTGGCCCACAAAGGCGTGCAGCAGCTTGGCCGGTTCCGCGCACAAAAAGGCCACGTCCAGCGTGTCGCTCTTTTTGTCTTGGTATTCAATCTCGAACTCGGCCAGCGAGGAGCCGCAGTCAAAACACCAGTACACGGGCTTGAGGCCCCGGTACACAAAGCCACGCTCCATCACACGCTTGAAGGCGCGGATCTCGTTGGCCTCGTTCTGGAAATCCATCGTGCGGTAGGGCTTGTCCCATTGCGCCAGCACGCCCAGGCGCTTGAAGTCGGCCATTTGCTGCGCGATTTGCTCGGTGGCAAAGGCGCGGCTCTTGGCCTGCATGTCGTCGCGGGCCAGTTTGCGGCCATGCAGCTTTTCGATCGCGTTCTCGATCGGCAAGCCGTGGCAGTCCCAGCCCGGAATGTATTGCGCATCGAACCCGGCCAACTGGCGCGCCTTGACGATCATGTCCTTGAGCACCTTGTTGACGGCGTGGCCAATGTGGATCTGGCCGTTGGCGTAGGGCGGGCCGTCGTGCAGGATGAACTTGGGCGCGCCCTGGCGCGCCGAGCGCAGTTGCTGGTAGATGCCTTGCTCTTCCCATTGCTGCACCCAGCCCGGCTCACGTTGCGGCAGGTTGCCGCGCATCGGGAACGGGGTGTCGGGCAGGTTGAGGGTCTTGCTGTAATCGGGGGCGGCGTTGGGGGTGTCGGACATGGCAATCAAAAAGGGGGATGATGTCGGCGACAGGCTCGGCCCGCTCAGCGCAGGATCCAGAAAAAAACCGGGGCCACCCACCCCGAGCCCGTCCAGAGGTGCGCAGCTTGCAGCAGTCCAGCGGGCGTTAAATTCGGTCGCGCGTGGTCTGGCGGCGCACGGCGGCGTGGGCAAAGTAAGCGCGCGCCGCATCGCAGTCCTTGGCAATGCCCTGCGTCAGGGCTTCCAGACCGTCGTACTTGAGTTCATCGTGCAGTTTGTGCAGCAGTTCCACCCGGATGATTTTACCGTAGGCCTCCCCTGGGGTCGTGGCGTGCGCCAGGGCGCGCTGCACCCGCTCGGGCCATTCCAGGCAATGGGTTTCCAGCAGCACGCGGCCACCGTTCACATCGTTGGGATCGAGTGAGGGGCGCACCCCCAAGTTGGCCACCCCCGGCACGGGTGGTGCGGCGGGCTCGGGATCCAGCCCATGCACTTGCACCACAAAAATGCCGCTGGCCGCAGGCTTCCAGTGTGTAAAGCGCAGGTTGAGCGTGCGAAAACCATCGCCAGCTCCGCTGGCACTGGCACCCAGTTCACGCCCCAGTTTGGCCCCATGCACCACGTGGCCGCTGATGCTGTAAGGCCGTCCCAGCAGGGCCGTGGCATCGTCCATGCGGCCTTCGGCCAGCGCCTCGCGCACGGCGGAGCTGGACACGCGCAGGCCATGCACCTCGTAACTCATCATGCGTGCCACGTCAAAGCCTTGCACACTGCCCGCTGCGTCCAGCATGGCGTAATCGCCTTTGCGCCCGGCACCAAAACAAAAATCGTCGCCCACGAGCACGTAGCGTGCGCCCAAGGCCTTGACCAGCACGTCGTCAATAAAGCTCTGAGCCGGCAGGCTGGCCAAGTGGTCGTCAAACGGCAGCACCACGCAGCGTTCCACACCACAACGGCGCAATTCGTGCAATTTGTTGCGCAAAGTGGCAATGCGCGCTGGGGCCAGCTCGGGCTTGCGGAACTTGGCGGCAAAGTAATCGCGTGGGTGGGGTTCAAACGTCAGGGCGCAACTGGGCACGCCCCGGTGGCGGGCTTCGTTGTGGAGCAACGCCAGCATGGCTTGGTGGCCACGGTGTACGCCATCAAAATTGCCGATGGTCAACGCGCAGCCGGTGGCGGCCAAGTCGGTGTGGGCCAGCAGGTGTTTCAGGCCTCGAATAATGTGCATTGTTTTGGGTGTAAAGCGTCTCTGGCGGCATCAAGCGCCGCCCGGGCGCGCTATCTTGGCACAACTTCGTGGCCGGTGTGCGGGCCAGATGCGGCAAAATCGGGGTTTCTGCCACCATTTCACGTCTGTTCATGTCGCCTGCCGCCCCCGCCAATACCACCCGTGTGCTGGAGCAGGAGCTGGCACGCCAGCGCGCTCTGTTGCGCACCGTCATCGACGAAAACCCCAACATCATCCTGCTCAAGGACTGGAACGGCAAATTTTTGCTGGGCAACCGGGCGCTGGCGCAGCTGTACGGCACCACCACCGACGAACTCGAAGGCAAGGACGACGGTGCCTTCAATCCCAACGCTGAACAAGTTGCGTTTTACCTTGAAAACGTACAGGGCATCATGCGCCGCTTCGAAACCGAAGTGGTGCTCGAATCCTCCACCGACCGGGTCACGGGCGACACCCGTTACTACCAGTCCATCAAAAAACCCCTGCGCGACGACCAAGGCAACCTGCAAATCTTGGTCATTGCCAACGACATTACCGAAGTGCGCCGTGCCCAACTGCGTGCTGAAGCCAGTGAACGCCAACTGCAATACGCGTTGCAAGCCACGGGCGAGGGCGTGTGGGATTGGGACATCGACACTGGCATCGTGCGCCACAACCCGCGTTGGGCCGAAATTTTGGGATTGGAACCCGGTTGCTTGAGCAACACCGTGGAAGAATTTTCCGCTCACTTGTTGGACGAAGAACGTCCCGCCATCATGGCTGTGGTGAACGCCTGCTTGGCAGGGCAAGGGCCGTACCGGCACGAACACCGCATGCGCCGCCGCGATGGTGTGGTGATTTGGGTCACCGACCGGGGGGATGTGGTCGAGCGCCACCCCGACGGACGGCCCAAACGCATGGTGGGCAGCTTTGCCGACATCACCGACCGCAAACAAGCCGAGCAAGAAGCCGTTGCCGCTCGCCTGCAAGCCGAAGCCCTGAACGAAGAAATGGCCCAGGCGCTGGAGCTGCTGCAAACCGTGGCCCGTGAGGCCGAAAGCGCCAACCAGGCCAAGAGCCAATTTTTGGCCAACATGAGCCACGAACTGCGCACCCCGCTCAACGGCATTGTCGGCATGACCTATGCCCTGACCGACACCCGTTTGGACGATGAGCAACGCGACTACGTGCAGACCATCGAAGCCTGCGGGGCCAACTTGCTGGCCGTGGTCAACGATGTGTTGGACTTTGCCCAAATCGACGCAGGCCAACTGGCTCTGGACAGCATGGACTACTCGCCCGCAGACTTGGTGGCCGAAGCTTTAAACAGTGTCAGCCAACGCGCCCGCAAAAAACAACTCGTGTTGCTGCCTGCTGAGATTGACCCCGACGTGCCCCCCCAAGTACACGGTGCGCCCCAGCGTTTGCGCCAAGTGTTGCTGCACTTGTTGGCCAATGCCGTCAAATTCACGCACCATGGCCAAATTCGCTTGCGCGTGGGGCTGGCCTCTTACGCCACCCTCAACGATCGGCTGCATTTCGAAGTCCATGACACCGGCATCGGCATTGCCGCCGACGACCTGTCGCAACTGTTCCAACCCTTCAAACAGCTCGACTCGTCCGATACCCGCCGTTACGGTGGTACTGGGTTGGGCTTGTCCATTGCGCAACGGCTGGTGCAGTTGATGGGGGGCGACATGGGCGCTACCAGCGTACACGGCCAAGGGTCGTTGTTCTGGTTCGACATTCCGCTGTACCCAACCGCCGTGCTACCTTCACCCTCTTCACAGGCTTAGTTTTTTTGTGACATCCAACCGCAATATCGTGATTTTGATTTCCGGTGGCGGCTCCAACATGGCCGCCATCGTCCGTGCCGCCGAGCAGCGCCACTGGCCACAGCGTTACGGTGCCACCATCCGAGCCGTCGTTAGTAACAAAGCCGATGCCAAAGGCTTGCAGTTTGCGCAGCAACATGGCATTGCCACCGCAGTGCTGGACCACAAGGCCTACCCCAGCCGTGAAGCCTTTGATGCCGAACTCATGCGCACCATCGACGCTTTTGACCCCCAAGGTCGGCCGGCCCTGGTGGTGCTGGCGGGGTTCATGCGCATCCTTACGCCTGGTTTCGTCGAGCATTACCAAGGTCGCCTGCTCAACATCCATCCCAGCTTGCTGCCCGCGTTTCCAGGGTTGCACACCCACCAGCGCGCCATTGAATATGGCTGTAAATTTGCCGGTGCCACTGTTCACCAAGTCACCGCCGAACTCGACCACGGTGAGTATTTGGAACAAGCCGTGGTCCCCGTGCTGCCCGACGATACCCCCGACACGCTGGCAGCCCGCGTGCTCACGCAAGAGCACCTTATCTACCCGCGCGCTATCGAAAAACTTTTATGCCGCTGAGACTTCAGATCGCTTTCACCATGTAGCAAGCAGGCCCGCCGGCGTAGCTGGACAGCACCGCCGCTTGCTCCGTGGTGGTAGCTGTTGCTGCAAAACCTTGCCGCTGCCAAAAGCCGTGCGAACCCTGTACCGCCACCAGCGTGGCGTGTGCCAGACCGTGCTGTCTGGCGTGCCGCCAAGCCTGTTCCAGCAACCGTTGGGCCAACCCTTGGCCTTGCGCGCAGGGAGCTACCGCCAAATCGTGCAGATACACACAATCGGGTTGTACCGCTGGTTCAAACCCTGCTCCCAACGCACTGATCTGGCCCAAGCGTGAGAGGTACGTCACCAGATAAGCTTGTACCCCGTCGCGGTCTGTGGAGGCTACCCAACTGCCATCTGGCACCGTGGCCAGCCTTGTGGTCAGCGTGGTCATGTCCTCAATGTTGTCGGGCACATGGCAGCGTTGCTGAATTTCCATCACCGCCGCCAGATCGCCACGTTGCATTGCGCGAACCACTGGGGACTGGGCTTTCAAATCAGGTACCGTGCCCATGACCAGTGTCACACCGCCTTGTGGAAAACCAGCCCAGCGTGTTCGCGCATGGCATGGAACTGGATTTTGGGCCAATTGGCTTCTACGGCACGCAGCGTAGCGTTGTGGTCCACCAAAATGGTGGGTGCGTCCACCGCATCCCAAGCCATGCGGTGAATATTGGCATCAATAAAGCGTTTCAGCTCCACGTCACCACCGTTTTCAGGTGGGCAGGTGACCCAACGCGCCACTTGGTACGGGCTGTGCGTGATGCGCGCCTTGACACCGTATTCCGCTTCCAGCCGGTGCTGTACCACCTCAAACTGCAACTGCCCCACTGCACCCAGCATCAAAATGCTGCCTGCCATCGGGCGGAATACCTGAATCGCCCCTTCCTCGCCCAGCTGGGTCAAGCCCGCTTTGAGCTGTTTGCCCCGCAGCGGGTCGGCCACTTCCACACTGCGGATGATCTCCGGTGCAAAGAACGGCAGGCCAGTAAACTGCAACGCCTCGCCTTCGGTGAGTGTGTCACCCAGTTGCAGCACGCCGTGGTTGGGGATGCCGATGATGTCGCCCGCATAGGCCTCGTCCAACAGTTCGCGGCGCTGGCTCAAAAAACTCACCACGGTGTTGGGGCGCAATTCCTTGCCGGAACGCACCACCTTAAGCCGCATGCCGCGCTCAAAGTGGCCCGAGGCACAGCGCACAAACGCGATGCGGTCGCGGTGGGCCGGATCCATGTTGGCCTGGATCTTGAACACCACGCCGCTGAACTTGGGCTCTGTTGGCTCCACCACACGCTGTATGGCCGGTTTGGGGCCAGGGGGCGGCGCCAAATCCACCAGCGCGTCCAGCACCTCGCGCACGCCAAAGTTGTTGATGGCCGAACCGAACAGCATCGGCGTCTGCTTGCCGTCCAGGAACGCCTGTTCGTCAAACGCGGGCGATGCGCCTTCCACCAGCTCCAGCTCGTCCTTGGCCTGCGCCCATTCCAGCCCGAAGCGTTGCGCACTGTCGGTGTTATCCAGTCCAGCGAGCACCTCCTCGTCGCCGCCAGCCCGTTCCTCGCCAGCAGCAAACACACGCATCTGGTCGCTGCGGCGGTCGTACACACCGTGGAACAATTTGCCCATGCCCACGGGCCAAGTAAATGGCACCACGGTCATGCCCAGTTCG
>JBLIZX010000013.1:0-3372 GCA_048860285.1 Macromonas sp.
GCGGCAAAGGTGGATATCACCTCGCCCTCCCACTTGCCTTGTGGGTTGCGCACAATTTCCATGCAGTAGTTGCTGTCGCCTTTGTAGCCTTTGTACGGTTTGGGGCTGCCGTCGGGCAAGGTGCCGTGGCGCTGGGTCGCACGGGCATCGGCAAATTCAATCACCTTCAGGGCCACCACGTCGCGCACGCGCTGGCCGTCTATGTGCTTGGTCACACGCACGTGGCCGTTGCCCAGCAGGCCGTAGGCGGTGTCGTTGTGCATGGCCCCTTCGTGGCCGTGGTCGGGCTTGTGGCTCACCCAAATGGCGTGGATGGCACGCGCCACGTGTTCGCGGTAGGTGGGCCACGGCAAGGGCATGTTGTCCACCAACTTGCCCAGTTGGTGCTGGCGGGTGCTGGCACTGGCTTGGGCAAAGCGTTGCAGCAAGCCTTGGTCGGTCACGCCAATCACGCAAGCGTCCACCGCGTGGTGGCGGTGGTCGTTGCGGTTTTTCTCGCCCTTCAGGCCCAAAATGTCGTTCAACCCAAATTTGGCACGCAGCAAGGCGGTCATCTGCCCCGGTATGGCGCGGGTGGCTTGGGGGCAAATTAGGCTCAGGTATTCGCGTGCCACGCGGCTCAGGTAGCGGGTGTCGTTCAAGGCACGGGCCAAAAAGTCGTTGTCTTTCAGCCAGCGTTGCAGGCCGTCGGGTTCAAAGCGTTCTCGCTTGGGTTTGGGCATCACGCTGGCGCGCTGCAACAGGCCATCGTAGTCCCAGCCTTGGGCGGCAAAGTCGTGGCGGGCCTCCCACGGTGTGCGGTTGCCTTTGATGCGGTTGGCCAGCCGCAACGCCAGCGTCTTGTTGTTCAAGCTGTCGTCCAGCGTTTGCGAGAACGGCAGAATGTGCTCAACCTCCACCTCGTCGCTCAACGCCGCCCGCGCGCTGATGAGGTGGCCGCTGTACGGGCAACGGCGCTCCAGCGGGTCGCGGGCCAGTTCTTCCCACAAGATGAGTTTTTCAATGTCGGCGTGGCGCACACGCTCGATTGCAATGCCCAGCACCGCCGCAGCTTCGGCACGCAAACGCTCGTTGCGGCGCTGGTTACTGGCTTGGCGCTTTTGTTCGTCTTGGCGTTGTTCGCGGCTTTGTTTCAAGTCGCGGGCCACCTCAATCACCACCTCGGTGGGGTGGCCGTAGCGGCGCAACAAGGCATTCACCACCTTGCGCACTTGGTTCAACCCAATGTGGACGGTAGGGTTGGCAATGCGGCCAAAGCGTTTTTCGGGCAAATCATCGGGCAGGGCACGGAGGTCGGCAAAGCCAACGTGGCGCGTCAGGTATTCGCCGTAATACGGCAGTTCGGGCAGTATCTCGCCCGTGCTGGCAGCGTGGCTCAGTTGGCTGTGGTGGTCAAACCCGGCGGCCTGCACCGCTTTGTCGTAAGTTACCACGTCGCGTTCCAACGCGGGCACAATGCGCGCCAAGGCAGCCGCACTCAAGTTGCCGTAACCTTCGGGCAAAGCGGTGTGGGCCAGTGCTTCGGCGGTAGCTTCGTCCACGCCGGTGTGTTGTTGTAACCATGCCACCAACGCGCCTTCGTGTTCTTCGGTCAGCAACTGCATAACCATTGCATCTTGTTCTGGCAAACCCAATTCGTGCCAGCCCAAAGTGCCCAACAACTGGGGTTTGCTCAAAATACACGCGGTCACATTGCCTTTGAGTTCTTGGCGCTTTTCGTCCTCGTGGCTGAACGTCGCGCTGGCGGGCAGTTTGAGCAGCGTTTTGATCTTGGCAAACGTGAGTTTGGGCTTGCGCTCCAGTTCGGCCAACAGCAGGTTGCGCTGTGCCAGCGTCAAGGCTTCATCCGGCTGGCCCGCGCGTTGTATGCGCAAATGGTTCAGCTCTTGCAACATGCGGAAGCGTTGCTGGCTGGGCAATGCCAGCGGGGCGCGCTCTTCTTCCGGCAACAAGGTGCAGCGCCCCGGACGCACTGGGCGCAGTTTGCGTTGAAACAGCAGGCAATCTTTCAGGCGATCGCGTGCTGTGTCGTGGAATTGCGCCGGATTGTGTTGAGCCTGACTGGCCCACAGCGCATCAAATTCGGCCTCTATCATGGCGCGGTCAATGTAGAGGTCGTACATCAACTTGCTGCCCGCCAGCCCATTGTTTTTGGCGCGCACGGTGTGGCCGTTTTGCATGCGCTGCCACAGCAGTTCGCCCACGGTGCGGGGTTTGCCATCGGTGCCCAAAGGGTCGATGGCTTGGCGCACATGGGCAATGGCGGTTTTGAGTGCGCCGGTATCGCTGGCACCTTGGTCGGTTTTGCGGTTGCTTTTAAAACCGCGCCGCTGGTTCATGTGGAACAAAGCCCGACCAAACTCGGCTGGGGTCAAGGCGCGGCCCAGCCCTTCGGCACGCAACTGGTAGGGGTTGAGCCGTTCCAGCGCCTTGCGTTCTGCATCGTCTGTTGGAAAAAAATTGTATGCTTGCAGCAATTCCAGCATGCGTGCCTTGCGCCGCAACAAACGGTCACGGCGGCGGCGCATAGCGCGGGCTTCGCGGCGCGTGACCGCCAGCGAAGAACCGTCTTTCGGGTTGCGCCCATCGCCAAAAATCCGCACACCGGCACGGATCAATGCCACGGGCTGGTGGTTGTCGTCGATTCTGAAAATGGCCCACCCCAAAGATGTACTGCCCAAATCAAGCGCCAGTCGGTACCGCATATCAGATCCCTTACTCCATAAGGCTAAAAATTGCCATTATCCATGCTAAGATACGCTCCATATCACGATTGGGATATGCGCTCTGGACGCTAACAAGCTGAAAGATGCACCAAATGGAAAGCCGGGCATGCCCGGCTTTCGTTTTTTGCCCCCGCGCCACCACCGTTTTGCCCACTTGCCGGACAATCGGCCCATGACGACCCTCAAAGCCCCCGAACTCCTGCTACCCGCTGGCTCGCTGGACAAAATGCGCGCCGCTTACGACTTTGGTGCCGATGCGATTTACGCCGGGCAGCCCCGCTATTCCTTGCGCGCCCGCAACAACGAATTCCGGCTCGAACAGATTGAAATCGGCATCAAAGAAGCCCACGCGCGGGGCAAAAAATTCTTCGTCACCAGCAACCTGCTGCCGCACAACGACAAGGTGCGCACCTACCTGCGCGACATCGAACCCGTCATCGCCATGAAGCCCGACGCGCTCATCATGGCCGACCCCGGCCTCATCATGATGGTGCGCGAGCAGTACCCGGAAATGCCTATCCACCTCTCGGTGCAGGCCAACACCGTCAACTGGGCAGCGGTCAAATTCTGGCAAAAGGTGGGGGTGACCCGCATCATTTTGAGCCGCGAACTGAGCTTGGACGAAATCGAGAAAATCCGCCAAGAA
>JBLIZX010000014.1:0-4241 GCA_048860285.1 Macromonas sp.
GTAAGCGTCCGACGACCACCCTCTAGCCAAGGCTGTATGGCGGCGTGAAGATCGCGTCCACTATGGAGAAGATGTTGGACGCGATCGCAAAACAAGAGTCTGACGCCAAGACCGGCGTTGTTGGTGTACGCAAGCGGCGCACGTACAGCAAGCAGTTCAAGGCCGGGGTGGCGGCGCAATGCCTGATGCCCGGCGCATCGGTGTCAGCGATTGCCCTGAGCCATGGCATCAACGCCAACGTGATTCGCAAGTGGTTGCCGCCAGGGCCTGCGCCTGTGACCCGCGCGCCAGTGCTCTTGCCCGTGATGATTGAGCCCGATGCACCGCCTGCACAGCCAGCAGCGGCGCAGCCCATCGAACTGAGCATCCATGGCGCCAGCTTGCGTCTGCCGCCTGGCTTTGCCGCGCAGGATCTGCGCAGCATCCTGCAAGTGCTGCGCTCACTGCCATGATCGGATTGCCAGCGGGCACCCGCGTCTGGCTGGCCGCTGGCCACACCGACATGCGCAAGGGTTTCGATGGTCTGGCCGCTGTGGCGCAAGAGGTCTTGCTGCAGGATCCGTTTGGCGGCCATGTCTTCGTCTTCCGTGGCCGGCGCGGCGACATCATCAAGCTGCTGTGGTGGGATGGACAGGGCCTTTGTCTGCTGAGCAAGCGCCTGGAGAAGGGGCGCTTCGTGTGGCCGCAGGCCGATGGCGGCAAGGTCAGTCTGAGCCCGGCGCAGCTGTCGATGCTGTTGGAGGGCATCGACTGGCGCATGCCCGAGCGCACCTGGCGACCAGAACGTGCTGCCTGAATCTGGTTGACATCGCATCTCCTGTGGCGTGAGTGTGGTGCCTGGGGCACAGTCTCGTCATGCCGCACGATCCGCATCAGCATGACCACTCCGAGCTGTCTCGCCAGTTGCGCGACAGCCGCCAGGAACTGGCCCATGCCAAGCTGCTGATTGACAAGCTCAAGACCGAGATCGCCTACCTGCGCCGCATGCACTTTGGCCGCAGCAGCGAGCAACTCGATGTGGCCGCACAGATGGAACTGTTGGCACCCGCGACAACGGTGGAGCCGCCAGCAGCCAACGACGAGCCTGAAGGTGGTGCCAACAACCGCAAGCGCTCACGCAAGAGCCGCCAAGGCCTGCGCGACTTGCCAGCCCACCTGCCACGCGAGATCGTGGTGCACACGCCCGATGCGGGTTGCGCTTGCGGCGCCTGCCTGGACGCGCTGCGTACCATCGGCCAAGACGTCAGTGAAGTGCTCGACTACCTGCCTGGTCAGTTCAAGGTCATCCGCCATGTGCGGCCCCGCCTGGCCTGCCCGGCGTGCGACAGCATCGTGCAAGCCAGTGCGCCGAGCCGTCCGGTCGATCGTGGCATTGCCGGCGCCGGCCTGTTGGCCCATGTGCTGGTGAGCAAGTATGCAGATCACACCCCGCTGTATCGCCTCTCGCAGATCTATGCCCGCCAGGGTGTGGATCTGGAGCGCTCGACCCTGGCTGACTGGGTGGGTGCAGCTGCTGCGTTGCTCAGCCCCTTGGCGCAAGCCATCGGCCGTCATGTGCTGGCAGCCGCCAAGATCCACACCGACGACACGCCGATCCGGGTTCTGGGTGGCAAGGGCCAACAGGCACGCACTGGGCGATTGTGGACCTATGTGCGCGACGACCGCGCCAGCGGTGATGCCAGGCCACAGGCCGTGTGGTTCCAATACTCCCCCAATCGCAAGGGCGAACATCCCAGGCGCCACCTGGCGGGCTTCAAGGGCATCGTGCAGGCAGACGCCTTCGCGGGCTACGACCGGCTGTTCGACAGCGGCGAGATCATCGAGGCTGGCTGCTGGGCTCATGCCCGGCGCAAGTTCTACGACGTGCACATGCAGCAACACCAGCAGCCTGGCACCTTGGCCCACCAGGCCCTGCTGCGCATCGCCCGGGTGTTTGCCATCGAAGCGGACATCCAGGGCCAAGCACCTGATGAGCGACGACGGCAGCGACAGCAACGCACGGCGCCCATCCTGGCAGACTTGCACACATGGCTCATCGAGATGCAGGCAAAGCTGTCTGCCAAGTCACCGATGTCACTGGCCATCGGCTACAGCCTGAGCCACTGGCGGGCACTCACGCGCTTCGTGGACGATGGCCTCATGGAGGCGCACAACAACATCGCCGAGCGATCACTGCGCGGCGTGGCCATCGGGCGTAAGAACTACCTGCATCTGGGCTCGGATGCGGGCGGCGAGCGTGCCGCCATCGTCTACACGCTGCTGGGTACGGCCAAGCTGCATGGGATCGATCCGTATGCCTACTTGCATCAGGTGCTGGCGCGCATAGCCGATCATCCGATCAACCGCGTTGATGAGCTGCTGCCGTGGCGGCTGTGCCCGCCGCAGCAAGCCACACCTGAACAACGCCAGGCGGCGTGAGCACCCGGACCATCGGCACAATGTGGGCCATGGTCACCTCATCGAACAGGCCCTCGCTCAAGCTCGTGGGGTCACCCACCAGAAACATCAAAGTGCTGCAACTCAAGGTCGAGTTGCAAGGCGTGCGCCCCAAAGTCTGGCGGCGCGTGTTGGTGCCATCGAGCATCCGCCTGCCCAAGCTGCATGTGGTTTTGCTGCGTGCCATGGGGTGGGACGGCGGGCATCTGCATGAGTTTGAGTTCGCAGAAGGCAGATATGGCGTGCCGGATCCAGATTGGCCCGATGAGTCGCTGGACGACGAATCCAAGGTGACGTTGAACAAGGCGCTGGGCTACAGCGCCACGTTCAACTGGACATACGACTTCGGCGATAACTGGACTCACAGGATCAAGATCGAGCGGGTCGACACCATGCCCGCCGAGCTCAAGCTGCAGTTCCCGATGTGTCTGGCAGGCGCTGGAGCCTGCCCACCTGAGGACGTGGGCGGCACGCCTGGCTATGCTGATTTCTTGCAGGCCATCACTGACCCTGAACATCCGGACCATGGCGACATGACGGCATGGCTCGGGCGCCCCTTCGATCCCAATGCCTTCAACGTGCAGGAGGCCCAGGATCGCTTGTATGAAATCAAGCTCTAGCTAACCAGTCGTGCGCTGCCAAGTTGGGCCTTGGTCGGACGCTTACTTTGATGTCTTCTTCCATCACGGTGCTCATCTCAGTTTCCTTCAACGTTAACACCTGAGCAGGAATTCATTGGGTCAATACAGGACTGTTCCGAACGGTCCACGCCATGATGACGACACAGCCACAACACGGCTTCGAGCAACGGATCCCCATCGTTGCGCTCTGGCGCAGCAATAGGCTCCTCAGTTGGCATGAATTCAGCCAACTGGGGTTCTTGCTCCGGCAGTTCGTAGGGGTTGTCCAATGGGGGCTCCTGCGCCAAGTTACATCGACGCACCCCGATACTAGAGAGGCCTTGCCGACAACTTAAGCGCCAAAAGCACCACGAAGGCAGGCTATTTCTTGCTCTGACGCCCATGAACGCCAGATCGCCCCGGAAATGAAAAAAAGGAAGCACATCGCTGTGCTTCCTTTTGAAATTGGAGCGGGATAAGAGGCTCGAACTCTCGACCTATACCTTGGCAAGGTATCGCTCTACCAACTGAGCTAATCCCGCATATCGCTTGGCTTGTTTGCCGTGATGTCGTTGCCGTGTCATCAGCGAAGAATTGAATTATGCACCATTTCTTGCGCGGATTGCAAACCAATGTTGTTTTTTATTCGCACCCGCCCGAGACTTCCGCCCGGGCTGAACCGGCAAACCGGAGGTGCAGGCAGTACACTCACGCCCGCAAGCCCTGGTGGTGAAATCGGTAGACACAGCGGACTTAAAATCCGCCGACGCTAAAACGTCGTGCCCGTTCGAGTCGGGTCCGGGGCACCAACAAAGCGATCTCGCACACAGCCAACCACCCTCGGGTGGTTTTTTTACGTCTCACACATGTCCCCCACCATCCGGGAGCCCAAAACGGAAAAGGGAGTCTACTTTCGTAGACTCCCTTTTGGAGTGGAGCGGGATAAGAGGCTCGAACTCTCGACCTATACCTTGGCAAGGTATCGCTCTACCAACTGAGCTAATCCCGCGTATTCACTTCACACTGATCAGGTATGGTGACCTGGTCAGCCAAACACTGGAGGCGCGGGCCGGAGTCGAACCGACCTACACGGATTTGCAATCCGGTGCATAACCGCTTTGCTACCGCGCCAGGAGCTTGGTTAACAAACAAGTGCCGAAGCACTTGTTCAAAATTTGGAGCGGG
>JBLIZX010000015.1:0-8003 GCA_048860285.1 Macromonas sp.
CCACCACACCGTGGGTACACTGAATGTCTGCACAATACGGCACACCACCACCTTTCTGCGAAAATACCACCATGTTTACCGGAATCATCACCGGCGTGGGGCGCATCGTCGCCGTCCAGCCACTCGGCAGTTCTTTGCAACACGGCAAGCGCCTCACACTGGAGGCACCCGTCGGCTACCTCGACGACGTGGGGCTGGGCGACAGCATTGCCCTCAATGGAGCTTGCATGACCGTGACCACGTTCGACGCGGCACAGAACTGGTTCACCATCGATATTTCCGCCGAATCGCTGACCAAAACCGCTGGTCTCGACCACGTCGGCCCCGTCAACTTGGAAAAAGCCCTGCGCGCACACGACCGTTTGGGTGGACACATCGTGTCGGGCCACGTCGATGGCATCGGGCGCGTCACACACTTTGCACAAGTCGGCGAAAGCTGGGAGCTGCGCGTGCTGGCCCCAGTGGCATTGGCCAAATATTTGGCCTACAAAGGTTCCATCACCATCAACGGCGTGAGCCTGACCGTCAACCGCGTACAAGATGTGGCCGACGGCTGCGAATGCAGCATCAACCTGATTCCGCACACCGTACAAAACACCGCGCTGGGCAGTCTGCAAACCGGCTCTCCCGTCAACTTGGAAATTGACCTGATCGCACGCTACGTCGAACGTATGTTGGGCGCGCCCACACAGGCCACGCCCACCGCTTAAACCACAGTGCCCACACTGTTGAACCCTCTTTGATGACCCTCCCCCACCCGACCCCGAACCCATGACGATGCCTTCCGACCTGCAACCCGTGCCCATCTCCCCCATTGAGGACATTGTGGCCGACATGAAAGCTGGCCGCTTGGTCATTCTGGTGGACGAAGAAGACCGCGAAAACGAAGGCGACTTGGTGCTGGCTGCCGACCACGTCACGCCCGAGGCCATCAACTTCATGGCGCGCTTTGGCCGTGGCCTGATTTGCCTGACGCTGACCAAAGACCACTGCCAGCGCCTCAATCTGCCGCCCATGGTGCCGCGCAACGGCACCAAAATGGGCACCGCGTTCACGGTATCGATTGAAGCCGCCGAAGGTGTGACCACCGGCATTTCCGCCGCCGACCGCGCCCGCACCATCCAGGTGGCGGTGGCGGCCAACGCCCAAGCCAGCGACTTGGTGCAACCGGGCCACATCTTCCCGCTGCAAGCGGTCGAGGGCGGCGTGCTGATGCGCGCCGGCCACACCGAAGCCGGTTGCGACCTGGCCGCGATGGCCGGTTGCTCACCCACCAGCGTGATCTGCGAGATCATGAAGGACGATGGCACCATGGCCCGCCTGCCCGACTTGCAACTGTTTGCGGCGGAACACGGCCTCAAAATCGGCACCATCGCCGACCTGATTCAATACCGCAGCCGCCACGAAAGCCTGGTGCAGCGCGTGGGCACACGCCAACTCAACACCGCGTTTGGCCCGTTCACCGCCCACGCCTACCGCGAGAGCGCCAACGATGCCGTCCATCTGGCCTTGGTCAAAGGCGCGTGGGCCAGCACCGACACGGTGGATGTGCGCGTCCACGAACCCCTGAGCGTGCTCGACGCGCTGGAAGTGGGCCGCGCCATGCACTCCTGGACGCTGGAAAACACGCTGCGCCACATGGCCGAAGTGGGCCAAGGCGTGGTGGTGCTGCTCAACTGTGGCGAAAGCGCAGCACAATTGCTCGCCCAGTTTGACGGCACGGCGCGCTCGGCCTACGCCCCAGAGCGCGGGCGCATGGACTTGCGCAACTACGGCGTGGGCGCGCAAATTCTGCGCGAATGCGGCGTTCACAAAATGCAATTGCTGGGCAACCCCCGCCGCATGCCCAGCATGGCGGGCTACGGGCTGGAAGTCACCGGCTTTTTGAGCAAAAACCCCGAAGGAAAATAAACATGCAAGGTGCCCAACAAGGCGTTGCCGCTTACAGCGACGGCAGCGTGCTCCACATTGGTATCGTCCAAGCCCGCTTCAACGAAGGCATCACCAACGCGCTGGCCGCCGCCTGCGTGGACGAGTTGGCCCAACTCGGTGTACCGGCCCACCACATCCACCACGTGACCGTGCCGGGTGCGCTGGAAGTGCCTTCCGCCCTGCAAGTGATGGCCGAATCGGGCCGCTTTGATGCGCTGGTGGCGCTGGGTTGCGTCATCCGGGGCGAGACCTACCACTTTGAGTTGGTGTGCAACGAATCGGCCGCTGGCATCACGCGCATTGCGCTGGACAGCGGACTGCCGATTGCCAACGCCATCATCACCACCGAAAACCTGTCGCAAGCCGTGGCCCGCCAAGACGACAAGGGCCGCGATGCCGCCCGCGTGGCCGTGGAAATGGCCCACCTGCTCAACCACCTGAGCACGCTGGAAGGCGACGCATGAGCACGACCGACACCCCCACAGGCACCAGCCGCAGCAAAGCGCCGGGCGCACCGCGCAAAGCCTCCGAAAAATCAGCGCGCACCCGCGCGCGCGAGTTTGCGTTGCAGGCGCTGTACCAACACTTGGTAGGCCGCAACGAAGCCAGCGATATTGACGCATTTACGCGCGACCTGAGCGGCTTCCACAAAGCCGACAGCGCGCATTACGACGCGCTGCTGCATGGCTGCATTGCCCAAGGCAGCGAACTGGATGCGCTCATCACGCCCAAACTCGACCGCACCCTGGCCGAGATTTCGCCCATTGAACGCGGTGTGCTGTGGATTGGCACTTACGAATTCCAACACTGTGTGGACGTGCCGTGGCGCGTGGTGCTCAACGAGTGCATTGAACTGGCCAAGCAGTTTGGTGGCACCGACGGCCACAAGTACGTCAACGGCGTGCTCAACCAATTGGCACAAACCTTGCGCGGCCACGAGATGGCCAACGACGCGGCCCAACGCTCGGCACACCCCGCCGCCTAACCTTTTGGCTCCCACCACCACGATGACCACCACGCCCGCCTGCCCCACCCAACCGCACACGCCACCGTTTGTGTGGCCCGTGCGCGTGTACTGGGAGGACACCGATGCCGGTGGCATCGTGTTTTACGCCAATTACCTGAAGTTTTTTGAGCGGGCCCGCACCGAATGGCTGCGCCACTTGGGCGTGGAACAACAGGCGCTGCGCGAAGCCACGGGCGGGATGTTTGTGGTGGGTGGCACCGAAGTGCGCTACCACCGCCCAGCCCGGCTAGACGATGTGTTGCACGTCAGCGCCGAAGTGGCGGAACTTGGGCGCGCCTCCATCACTCTCACGCAGCAAGCGTGGCTGCAACCCGCCTCCACCAACGCCAGTGCCGCAGCGGTGTTGCTGGCCGAAGGCCAAATCCGTATCGGCTGGGTGGACACACACACTTGGCGACCCGCCCGCATTCCGGCGGCCATCGTGCATGTGTTGCAGCCCTACGCCCATGCGGGCCCAACGGCCATTTAAGCCGCGCCCCGAAACGGATCGACCTATACACACAACCAGCCATAGCGACCATGCCGCAAGATTTTTCCATTGTGTCCCTGATGCTCAACGCCAGCGGGGTGGTGCAGCTGGTGGTGGGGTTGCTGCTGACGGTGTCCATCATCAGTTGGACGGCCATCTTTCGCAAAATTTTTGCCCTCAAGCGTGTGGATCGCCTGACCGAGGTGTTCGAGCGCGACTTCTGGTCGGGTGCCAGCTTGAACGACTTGTACCTGGCCGCCACGCGCAACGCCCACACCGGCAGCCCTATGGAGCGCATCTTTGCCAGTGGCATGCGCGAATTCCAGAAGCTGCGTGAAAAGCGCATCAGCGACCCCGGTGCGCTGCTCGACGGCGCGCGCCGCGCCATGCGCGCCAGCTACCAACGCGAAGTGGACGCGCTGGAGGTCAACTTGTCGTTTTTGGGTTCGGTGGCTTCGGTGTCGCCCTACGTGGGGCTGTTTGGCACCGTGTGGGGCATCATGCACGCCTTTACCGGGCTGGCCGCTTTGACACAGGTGACGCTGGCCACCGTGGCCCCCGGCATTGCCGAGGCGCTGGTGGCCACCGCCATCGGGCTGTTTGCCGCCATTCCGGCGGTGGTGGCCTACAACCGCTTTGCGCACGACATCGACCGCGCGGCCAACCGGCTGGAAACCTTCATGGAAGAGTTCTCCAATATCCTGCACCGCAACATGGGCATCTCTGCGCCCTATCCGGCCAACAACGCCAGCACCGTCACCACCGTGCCACCCGCAGCCCGCTAAGGCAGGAAAGAATCCGTTATGCCCGCCATCGCCTCCCGTGGCAAAGGCCGCCGCACCATGAACGACATCAACATGGTGCCTTTCATTGATGTGATGCTGGTGCTGTTGATCATTTTCATGGTCACCGCCCCCATGCTCAGCCCCGGTGTGATCGACGTGCCCAGTGTGGGCCAAGCCGCGCGCCAACCCGATCGCTTTGTGCAAGTCATCATCGACACCGATGCCCGCTTGCAAATCAAAGAAGGTGGCAGCAAGGACGCGGCCCAAGATGTGTCGCTGGAACAACTGGCGGCGCAGGTGCAAACCTTGCAAGGCCCCACCGTCCCCAACACGGGCCCGGTGCCGGTGGTGATTGCCGCCGACAAAAACGTGAAGTACGACACGGTGGTCAACGTGATGGACACCCTGCAACGCGCGGGCATTGCCCGCGTGGGCCTGTCGGTGCAACCCAATCCCTGAAGCCCCTGCCCTGTGTCCATGCGTTTGCCCGTCCCCCGCGACGACCTTAGCCCGCCCCGCGAAGGCCACCGCCGCTGGCCCCTGTTGCTGGCCCTGCTGGCGCACGCCCTGCTGATTGTGGCCCTGACTTGGGGCGTGGGCTGGAAAAAAGAAACCCCACCCGTCGTAGCGGAGGCCGAACTGTGGTCTGAATTGCCGCAAGTGGCTGCGCCAGCCCTGCGAGCCACAGCCCCCCCCCCTGTGGCTGAAACCGGTACCGAGTCCCCGCCCGAGCCTGCGGTGGCCGAGCCATCCGAACCCACTGAACCAGTGACCGTGCCCCGGTTGCCCACGCCGACCCCGGCACAAACGCCCCCCCCGCCACTGGCCCCAGCGGTATCGGCGGTAGCACCAGCCCCGGCCAAGCCAGCCAAACCCGCACCACCACCTCCGCCAGCGGCCCCGGAACCCGCACCCGAACCTTCGCCCACCGAAGCCGACATCGCACTGCAAAAAAAAGCCGAAGAGCAAAAGAAGCGTGAAGCCGAAGCCCACAAGCGCGCCGACGAGAAAAAAAGGCGCGAAGCCGAACAGGCACGCCTGAAAGAACAAGAAGCCGCCCGCCAACGCGAAGAACACGCCCTGCAAGAACGTGAACGCAAGGCCAAGGAAGCCGCCGAGCGCAAGCGCGAAGCCGAAGCCCAAAAGCGTGCCGATGAGAAAAAACAACGTGAAGCCGAACAGGCGCGCCTGAAAGAACAAGAAGCCGCCCGCCAGCGCGAAGAACAGGCTCGAAAGCAACGTGAACGCCAAGCCCAAGAAGCCGCCGAACGCAAACGCGAGGCCGAAGCACAAAAACGTGCCGACGAGAAAAAACAGCGCGAAGCCGAACAAGCGCGCCTGAAAGAAAAAGAACTCGCTGAACAGAAGAAGAAAGAAGCCGAAGCACAAAAACGTGCGGAAGAGAAAAAGAAGCGCGACGCACAAGAAGCCGCCGAACGGCGCGAAGCCGACGAAAAAGCGGCCAAAGCCAAGGCCGAACAGCAAGCACGCGCCGAACAAAAGAAAAAAGAAGAGGCTGCTGCACGCAAAGCCGCACAAGCCGCCGAAGCGGCCCAGCTCGAAGCCGACCGCAAGAAAAACCTGGAGCGCCTGCTGGGCCAGGCTGGTAGCAGCGGCGACAGCAATGGCAGCAGCACCGGCGTGGCTGGTGCCAAAGGCAGTGCCAACGCCAAGGGCAACGCGCAACAGGCCAGCGGCCCGTCTTCGGGCTATGACAACAAACTGGTGGCTCGCATCAAACCCAACATCGTGTTTACCGGCAGCGCCAGCGGCAACCCGCGTGCCGAGGTGGAAGTGCGTACCCTGCCCGATGGCAGCATCGTCGGCAAGAAGCTGGTCAAATCCAGCGGCAACCCGGCGTGGGACGAGGCCGTGCTGCGCGCCATCGACCGCACCAACAGCCTGCCGCGCGACGAGAACGGCAAGGTGCCACCGACACTGCTGCTCGAATTCCGCCCGCAGGACTAACACCCTTCTCACCGCACTGAGGCCCGACCATGGACCCCCAATGGCGACGCAACTGGCAACACGCCAGCAACCATGAAGGTGTGATGCGGGGTGCCAAAGCCTTGCTGGCGCTGGGCTGCATGTTCGCGTTTGGCTGGTGGGCGGGCTGGCAAGAAGAGCTGATGGCGGTGCTGCTGGGCGTCAACGCCAGCGCCTTCACCGAAAGCGACGACAACTGGCGCAGCCGCTGGCGCATGCAACTGCTGGCGCTGCTGCTGTTTGCGGCACTGCTGTGGCTGGTGTGGGCCGCCGTGCCGTGGCCCGGTGCGCTGGCCGCCTTGCTGGCGCTGGCCGCGTTTGGCCTGACGCTGTTGGGCGTGTGGGGCGAACGCTACCGCGTGCTGGCGTTTGGCTCGTTGGTGTGGCTGATTTATGTGGGCTTGGTGGCCGAAACCAGCCAGGCGCAAACCCTGGCCGCTGCGCCGCTGATGCTGGCCGGGGCCGCGTGGTACGGGCTGGTGTCGGTGTTGTGGGCCGCCGCATGGCCCGAACCGCCGGTGCGCTACCGCCTGTCGCGCCTGTACGCGGTATTGGGGGAGTACCTGCGGCTCAAATCGCAACTGCTGGAACCCGTGCGTGGCATGGATTTGGAACGCCGCCGCATGGCGCTGGCCCTGCACAATGGCCGCGTGGTGGATGCCCTCAACGCCAGCAAAGACAGCCTGCTCAACCGTTTGGGCAAAAGCACGCCCCCACCGTGGCTGCAAACCGCCATGCACCAGTACTTGGCGGCGCAAGACATTCACGAACGCACCAGCTCCTCGCACGGGCATTACGACCAGTTGGCCGAAGCCTTCTTCCACACCGATGCCATGTACCGCTGCCAGCGCGTGCTGGCACTGCTGGGTGAACAGGCGCTCAAGTTCTCCGAAGCCATCCGGCAACAAAGCACCCCACAACACCAAGGGGCTACCGCACGCGCCATCGAGGACATGCAGGCCGCCATCGCACACCTGGAGCAGCACGCCACCCCCACACAACAGGGCCGTCCGCTGCAAGCCTTGCAAGCACTTGGCAGCAACCTGACGGCGTTGGCACAGGTGTTTTCCGGTGCGTTGCGACCACCAGCACAAGGGGCAGATTACAGCCTGATCGACCACGAACCCCAAACGCTGCGCGAGGCGTGGGCGCGCATTCGGGGCCAACTGCACCGCCAATCACCGCTGTGGCGGCACGCGGTGCGGCTGTCGCTGTCGCTGCTGCTGGGATTTGCGGTGATGCACGCCACCAAAGACCCACACGGTTACTGGATCTTGCTCACCATCGCGTTTGTGAGCCAACCCCACTACGCTGCCACCCTGACCCGGCTGGGCCAACGGGCCGTGGGCACGGTGCTGGGGTTGGCGGTGGGCTGGGCACTGATTCGGCTGTTTCCTGAGCCGGTACTGCAATCGGTATTTGTGGTGGCGGCAGGGGCATTGTTTTTTGGCACCCGCCAAACGCGCTACGTGCTGGCCACCGGGGCCGTGACCACGCTGCTGCTGCTCAACTTCCACCAACTGGGCATGGGGCAAGGGGTGATACCGGCACGGCTGCTCGACACCGCCATTGGTAGCGGCATTGCAGGTCTGGCCGCCTGGCTGTTGTTGCCCAACTGGCAAGCCCGGCAATGGCACCGCTTGGCCGCGCAGGCTTTAAAAACGCAAGCGGCCTACCTGCGTGAGGTGGTGGCGCAATACCAAAGCGGCAAACAAGACCACCTGCGCTACCGCATTGCCCGGCGCGACGCACACAACGCCGATGCGGCGCTGTCCAACGCATTGGCCGCGATGCTCAAGGAGCC
>JBLIZX010000016.1:0-8333 GCA_048860285.1 Macromonas sp.
CGATGCGGACCAGGCCGCGTCCACCCAGTACTCTTCATGCCCGCCTACCCCTACGAAGCCGTTGATGCCGCAGGCCGAGCACAACGCGGCCTGCTCGAAGCCGACACCGTGCGCGCCGCCCGCACTCAGTTGCGCCAGCGCGGCCTGATTCCGCTGAATGTGGCCAGTGCCATCGACAGCACCCACCCCACCAGCGGCCACGGCACCGGCCTAAACCGCACGCTGTGGCAACGCCGCACCTTTCCCACCAGCGCGCTGGCGGTGTGGACACGCCAACTGGCGGGCCTGGTAGCGGCGGGCCTGCCCTTGGAACGCGCCCTGAGTGCGCTGGCCGATGAGGCCGAAACCCCGGCCCAGCAACGCTTGGTGGCCACCTTGCGCGCCGAAGTCAACGCCGGGGCCCCCTTTGCCAGCGCGCTGGCGCAACATCCACGTGAACTTGATGCCAGCTCCACCGCCGTCATCGCCGCCGGAGAACAAGGCGGCCAACTGGGGGCGGTGCTCGAACGCTTGGCCACCGATCTGGAAGACAGCGAACAACTGCGCGGCAAACTCATCTCGGCTGCGCTGTACCCGGCCATCGTCACCGTGTTTGCCACCGTCATCGTGGTGTTCCTGATGACCTACGTGGTGCCACAAGTGGCCAACGTCTTCATCGGCAGCAAACGCGCCTTGCCCCTGCTGACCACCCTGATGCTGGCCGCCAGCGACTTTGTGCGCCACTGGGGCTGGCTCATGGCGCTGCTGCTGGCAGGACTGGGCGCAGGCGTGGCACAGGCACGCCGCCACGACGCACTGCGTACCCGCATGGACGCGGCCTGGCTGCGCCTGCCATTGGTCGGGCGGTTGGCCTGTGGCTACAACGCGGCGCGCTTTGCCGCCACCCTGTCGATGCTGGCCGGTGCGGGGGTACCCATCCTGCGCGCGCTGCAAACCGCCGCCGACACGCTGCACAACCGCGCCTTGCGCGCCGATGCGCTGGACGCGTTGGTGCGGGTGCGCGAAGGCGCACCACTGGCCTCGGCGCTGGCGGCCCACCAACGCTTTCCGGGCTTGCTGCCCATGTTTGCGCGGCTGGGCGAACAAACCGGCCAACTGCCCGTCATGCTGCAACGCGCGGCACAACAACTCAGCGGTGAAGTGCAACGCCGCGCCCTGCGTTTGGCCACGCTGCTGGAGCCGCTGCTCATCGTCGGCATGGGCCTGGTGGTGATGCTGATTGTGCTGGCCGTGCTCATGCCCATCATCCAGCTCAACCAGCTCGTGAAATAATCGCCCGGCCATGAACACGCCCACCGCTGCCCCCGCCTTTGAGGCCAAAACCGTGACCTGCCCCGCCTGTGGCGGCCCCAGCCTGTACGCCCCCAGCAACCGCTACCGGCCCTTTTGCAGCGAACGCTGCAAAACCCACGATCTGGGCGCGTGGGCCAGCGAGGACTTTCGCGTCCCGGCCGCCCCCACGTTCGATGCGGCAGCGCCCGAGGACAGCTGGGGCCATTGAGTGCCCACAGCGCCACCTCAACAAGCGTTCAGCCTGATTCAAGCGCCCGCGTCGGCCTCCTCGGCCAACCACCGCAACACCGGCACCGTACCGGGCAACACCGGCTCTACCGTGACGGGCAAACGTTGCCATGCAAACGTCTGACCTTCGTGCATGTGCAAGTCACCCTGCCAATCAAACACCTTGCAAAAGTGCAACCGCACCAGCGCATGCGGGTAATCCACCAACTGCTCGCGCCACAAGTGGACTTCGCCCACCGTCACGCCAATTTCTTCTTGCAACTCGCGCCGCAGGGCTTGCGCCACGGTTTCACCCGCCTCTAACTTGCCGCCGGGAAACTCCCAGTACCCCGCGTACACCTTGCCGGGCGGACGCGTGGTGAGCAAGAACTGGCCATCGGGGGCGATCAACACCCCCACTGCCACGTCGGTTACAGGTCGGTCGGCACCGCCAGCACGCTGCCGATCGCCGTCGGCCACCAGCACGTTCTGTGTACCGTCGCTCATCGGTTACCCGCGTAATCGCGCGCAAACTGGTATGCCACGCGGCCACTGCGTGAGCCACGCTCCAGCGCCCACACCAGCGCCAGCGGGCGGGCGGTGTCCCACTCAGCCTCTGGTACGCCATAGTGCCCCAGCCACTGTTGCACCACGCTCAGGTACTCGTCCTGACTGAAAGCGTAAAAACTCACCCACAAGCCAAAACGCTCCGACAGCGAAATTTTCTCCTCCACCGCCTCGCCGGGGTGGATTTCACCGTCGTCACCGTGGCGCGTGCCCAGGTTGTCCTTCATGTACTCGGGCAACAAGTGGCGGCGGTTGCTGGTGGCGTAAATCAGCACGTTGGGCGATGCCGCCGCCACCGAACCGTCCAAAATCGATTTGAGTGCCTTGTAGCCCGGTTCCCCGTCCTCAAAACTCAGGTCGTCGCAAAACACCATGAACTTCTCGGGGCAGCCCGCCACCACTTCCACAATGTCGGGCAAATCGGTCAGGTCGGACTTGTCCACCTCGATCAGGCGCAAGCCTTGGTCGGCGTAAGCGTTCAAGCACGCCTTGATCAACGAACTCTTGCCAGTGCCACGCGCGCCGGTCAACAGCACATTGTTGGCCGGTCGGCCCTGCACAAAATGCTCGGTGTTGCGCTGGATCTTGGCCTTCTGGTCGTCAATTTCCTGCAAATCGCTCAGGGCAATGTGGGCCACATGGCGCACCGGCTCCAGCACACCATGCCCGCCGCGCTTGCGGTAGCGAAACGCCACCGACGCGCCCCAATCCGGCGCAGCCAAGGGTTGTGGCAACGCCGCTTCCCAGCGCGCCAACACCGACTCGGCCCGCGCCAACAAGCGTTCCAAAGCTTCGGGGTTCATCGTCATGGTTCAGCTGCGGTAATCGGCGTTGATGGTCACGTAGTCGTGGCTGAAATCGCACGTCCACACGGTTTCCGTCACATCGCCCCGGCCCAAACCCACGCGGATGGTGATTTCGCTCTGCGCCATCACGCGCGCGCCATCGGCCTCCTGGTACTCGGCACGGCGGCCGCCTTGGCTCACCACATGCACATCGTCCAAGTGCAACTCAATCTTGTTCTGATCCAGGTCGGCCACACCGGCGTAGCCCACCGCCGCCAGAATGCGGCCCAGATTCGGATCGCTGGCAAAAAACGCGGTCTTGACCAGCGGCGAGTGTGCAATCGCATACGCCACCTTCAGACACTCGTCGGTGGTCTGGCCACCTTCCACCCGCACCGCAATGAACTTGGTGGCACCTTCACCGTCGCGCACAATCGCGTGCGCCAACGTGCGGGCCACTTCGGTCATGGCGGCTTGCAGGGCCTGACCATCGGCGCTGTCCAGATCGGTGATGGGCACGTTGCCCGCCAAATGCGTGGCCACCACCACAAACGAGTCGTTGGTCGAAGTGTCACCGTCCACCGTCACGCGGTTGAACGACGCATCGGCCAAACGCTTGGCCAGCTCCTGCATCAAACCCGGTGCCACCGCAGCGTCGGTGGCCACAAAACCCAGCATGGTGGCCATGTTGGGGCGGATCATGCCCGCGCCCTTGGCAATGCCAGTAATGGTCACCGTCTTGCCACCCAGCTGCACTTGGCGGCTGGCCGCCTTGGGCACGGTGTCGGTGGTCATGATGCCTTCGGCGGCCTTGAGCCAGTTCTCGGCACAGGCATCGCCCAACGCGGCGGGCAGGCCGGCAATGATGCGGTCCACCGGCAGCGGCTCCATGATCACGCCGGTCGAAAACGGCAGAATTTGCTCGGGTGACACGCTCAACTCCCGCGCCAGCGCAATGCAAGTGGCGCGGGCATTGACCAGCCCAGGCTCGCCCGTGCCCGCATTGGCATTGCCGGTGTTGATCACCATCGCACGGATGCCATGCCCGGCGGCCAAGTGCTCACGGCACAACTGCACCGGCGCGGCGCAATAGCGGTTTTGCGTAAACACGCCCCCCACTGCACTGCCTTCGGCCAGCAAAAACACGGTCAGATCCTTGCGGTTGGCCTTGCGCACCCCCGCTTCCACCACGCCCATGGTCACGCCCGTCACGGGCAACAAATCCGCCGCCTCGGGCGCAGTCCAATTCACAGCCATGTTCAACTCCAGTCAAGTCATCAGAAGCGGGGCGCACACGGCCCCATTGCGCGGGCAATATACCCGCTTTTCAAGACATTGAGACATCAGGACGCTTCGGCTTCCACGCGGTCGCGCCCCAAATGCTTGGCGCGGTACAACGCGGCATCGGCACGGCCCACCAACGTCTCCACACTGTCGCCACGGCGGTACGCCGCCACCCCAAAACTGGCGGTGACGTGCTGGGGCACCGTGCTCCACTCGTGCTGTTGCAAACGCTGGCGCAACGTGTCGGCCAAGTGCATCGCCCCCGCCAAATCGGTGTCACGGCACAGCAGCAAAAATTCTTCCCCACCCCAACGCCCGGCGGCATCGGTGGCACGCACACCGGTTTTGAGCAACATGCCTATGCCCACCAGCACCGCATCGCCCACCAAGTGGCCCCACGTGTCGTTGACCTGTTTGAAGTGGTCCACGTCCAACATCACCACCGCGAACGAAGCCCCGCCGGCTGCGGCGGTTTCCAATTCATGCTCCAACAACTGCTCCACACGCATGCGGTTGTTCACGCCAGTGAGGCGGTCGGTGGTGGCCATCTGCTCCAATTGGCGGTTGGTTTCCTGCAACTCCAACTGCATTTGGCACAATTCATTCACCGCCTGTTGCGCCCGCTGACGTGCTTGGTGCAACGCCCGGTTCCACCACAAAATCAGTGCCAGCACCAGCAGCGCCATGCCGCCCACCATCCAAGCGCGGGAGTAATCAATCCCCTCTTCAGAACGCAACGACAACCAGCGGCTCATCAAATTTTGGCGGTCGCCATCGGTCACACTGTCCACCGCCTTTTGCAACACCCCGTGCAACAGGGGCGATGCGTTGTCCGACGTGGCAAACGCCAGCGAAAACGCAAATGGCGTTTTGCCCACCACCTTCACATCGGCTACCGCATCCTGTTGCAAAGCGAACGCAATCGCCACAGGGGTGTCAATATAAGCAAACACCTGCCCCGCCCGCACCGAAGCAATGCCATCGCTGGCACGCGCCACCGACTGCAACTCAATCCCTGGGTAAAACAACCGCAAATCGGTCCACAACTCGTCGTTGTGTCCCAAGGCAAAGCGACGCTGGGCCACATCGCGCATATCTTCTACAAACAGTTCGTTGCTGGAGGTGGCCAGCACATACGGCAGATTCAAAAAATGTTCCGTCCAGTGCCACGACAGCTCAGGAAACGCCCCCGGCGACAACACCGCCACCTCGCAACGCCCAGCCTGCAACGCTTGGCGCGCCGCAGTCGGCGACGACACCAAATGCGGCTGGAACGACAGCCCCACCCGCGACCCCAACAACTGCAAATAGTCCCACACCAGCCCCTGCAACTCCACCGGGCCATCGCCATTTTTGGTGTCCGAACGCCAAATGTACGGCGGCCGATTCTCGGGCAGGCACACCGAGACACTGCTGCGCTGGCGCACAAACGCCTGTTCTGCGGGAGTCAAACGGCTGTCCACCATCGCTTGCTGCACCCCCAAACTGTGGCCAAACCACTTCAGGTACAAAGCGGTGCGCTCCTGCAACGTCAAAGCGGCCAACGCCTTGTTAAGCAAAGCTTGCAACTGCGGCAAATCCTTGCGTATGCCAAAGTGGCTGGTGTAAAAATTGCCGTATTTCTCACCAAACAAGCGGTACACCATCTGCAAATCGGTGTAACCGCGTTGTGTGATGATGTGTTGCAACACCAACTCAGCTTCCAGCGTGGCATCGGCGCGCCCCAACGCCACCGCTTCCACCGCCTCTGCCATGCTGGCCACCGGCAAATGCGTGAACTTGATACCGTGCTCGCGCAACACATTCAAGTAATCGTAACCAGGCGGCATGGCCACCACACGGCCCTGCAAATCCAACGCACTGCGGATGCTGCGGTCGTCGCTGCGGGTCAGCAGTACCTCGCGCGCGCGCAGGTACGGTGCACTGAACAACAAGTATTGCGCGTCCGAATCGGTGTACTGCACCGATGTCACCACATCAATACGACCTGCACGCAACTGCGCCAATGCGGCACTCCAATCCGACGCGTCCACAAACTCGGCCTGCATGCCCAATTTGCGCAACAACAGCCGAATCAACTCAATGCTGTAACCCTGCGGCTGCCCATTCTCAAAAAAGTCGAACGGAGCGTACGTATGGTCGTTGGCTACCCGCAGCACGGGGTGACTTTGCACAAAAGCACGCTCCTCCAGCGTGAGCTCTATCGTTTCGGCACGCACCCCGCCCACATACCCCAACCACACACACAACCCCAACCACAGCACACACCACCACTGCCGACGCGGCGTTAACCCAGAACACATCATCGGCACGCGGGTCATGGTCGTACTGTGGTCGTCAGGTCAGCTGACCGTGGCAATGCTTGTAACGCTTGCCGCTACCACATGGGCACGGGTCGTTGCGGCCCACGCGCGGCACCGCTGCCCCTGGGTTCGCGGGCGTGGTCTGCGGCTCACCGGTTTCGGTCGGGGCGGTGTACGTCACCTGGCTCAAATGTTCTGCCTGAGCCTCCAACTGTTGGGCCGCAGTGCTCACCTGCTCAGGCGACTGCACCCGCACATTCATCAACAGCTTGGTCACATCGTTGCGCACCGTGTCCAACAGCTGGCCAAACAATTGGAACGCCTCACGCTTGTACTCCTGCTTGGGCTGCTTTTGCGCATAACCGCGCAAGTGAATGCCTTGGCGCAGGTAATCCAACGCACTCAAGTGGTCGCGCCACTGGCCATCAATGTGCTGCAACAGCACCACACGCTCAAAATTGGTGAAACTCTCGCGCCCGGCCTGCTCCACCTTGGCCTCGTAGGCCGCATGCGCTACGGCTACCACCCGCGCCACAATGTCCTCGTCGGTAATGGCCTCGGCACCGCTGACCCACTGCACCAGCGGCAGCGCCACGCCCCATTCCTCAGCCAGTACCTTTTCCAAGCCCGGCAAGTCCCACTGCTCTTCCACACTGTTTTCTGGCACGTACTGACGCACCAAATCCGCAAAGCAACCCTCGCGCAACGCGGCAATCTGGGCACTCATGTCGTGCGCGTCAATGATGTCGTTGCGTTGCTGGTAAATCACCTTGCGCTGGTCGTTGGACACATCGTCGTACTCCAGCAGCTGCTTGCGCACGTCAAAGTTACGCGCCTCCACCTTGCGCTGCGCGCTCTCGATGCTGCGCGTCACGATGCCGGCCTCAATCGCTTCACCTTCGGGCATCTTGAGCTTGTCCATGATGGCGCGCACGCGGTCACCCGCAAAAATGCGCATCAGCTGATCGTCCAAACTCAGGTAGAAGCGGCTGGAGCCCGGATCGCCCTGCCGGCCCGCACGGCCACGCAACTGGTTGTCGATGCGGCGGCTCTCATGGCGCTCGGTGGCAATGATGCGCAAGCCCCCCAGCGCCTTCACCTTGTCGTGGTCGGCCTTCCACTGCTGGCGCAAGGCCTCGATCTGCTGCGCCTTTGTGGCCTCATCCAGCGCCGGGTCGGCTTCCAAGGCCATTACCATCTTCTCGATGTTGCCGCCGAGCATGATGTCCGTGCCCCGGCCCGCCATGTTGGTCGCAATCGTGATGGCCCCCGGACGACCCGCTTGCACAATGATGTCCGCTTCGCGCGCATGCTGCTTGGCGTTCAACACCTCATGCGGCAACCCCGCCTGCGCCAGCAATTGCGCAATGATTTCCGAGTTTTCAATCGACGACGTGCCCACCAGCACCGGTTGACCACGTTCGTGGCATTCGCGAATGTCCTGGATCGCAGCGGCATACTTCTCGCGCGTGGTCTTGTACACGCGATCCAATTCGTCCTTGCGCAGGCTGGGGCGGTTGGGCGGAATCACCACCGTCTCCAACCCATAGATCTCTTGAAACTCGTACGCCTCGGTGTCGGCGGTTCCCGTCATGCCCGACAACTTGGTGTACAGGCGGAAATAATTCTGAAACGTGATCGAGGCCAGCGTCTGGTTTTCGGGCTGAACCGTCACCCGTTCCTTGGCCTCTACCGCTTGGTGCAAGCCATCGCTCCAACGCCGACCACTCATCAAGCGGCCCGTGAATTCGTCCACGATCACGATTTCGCCGTTTTGCACCACATAGTGCTGATCGCGGTGGTACAGGTGCTGGGCCTTGAGCGCCGTCACCAAACTGTGCATCAGCACAATGTTGCCAGGGTCGTACAACGACGCACCTTCGGGCAGCAACCC
>JBLIZX010000017.1:0-3416 GCA_048860285.1 Macromonas sp.
ATCGCCATCGTGGGCGCTGGCATGGCGGGCCTGAGCTGCGCCCGCGCACTGGTGCAAGCGGGCCACCGCGTCACGTTGCTGGAAAAAAGCCGGGGCTACGGCGGGCGCATGTCCACCAAGTCCACCGAATTTGGCACCTTCGACCACGGCGCGCAGTACTTCACCGTGCGCGACCCCCGCTTTGCCACCGCGCTGCAAGCCACGCCCGACCTGGTACGCCCTTGGAGCGCGACCACCGTGCGTGTGCTGGACGAAACCGGCCAGGCCGTGGCCACCAACCCGCCGCCACTGGAGCCGCACTGGGTGCCCACCCCCGGCATGAACAGCCTGACCCGCCAGTGGGGCGAGCAACTGGCCACCCACACCGGCCAAGTGCAAGTCCATCGCCAAACCAAGGTCGAACGCATTGAGCGCGACGCGCTGCACCCCGAACAGTGGCAGCTGCGCACCACCGGCCCCGAGAACACACAGCACGTCTATGGCGGCTTTGACCAAGTGGTGCTGGCCGCGCCGCATCCGCAGGCACTGGCGCTGTTGCAAGCGTCCGAACTGGCCCCCGCGCTGCAACAGGCACTGGCCCCGGTCACAGTGGCCCCGTGCTGGACGCTGATGGTGGCCTACCCGCAAGCCATGCAACCCAACCTGCCACACATTGGCCCGCAGTGGAACGCCGCGCGCAGCACCCACCACCGCATCAGCTGGATGGTGCGCGAAGCCAGCAAGCCGGGCCGGGGCGGCATTGAACGCTGGACGATCCAGGCCAACCCGGCGTGGACGGCGGAGCACGTCAACGACAGCGCCGAGCGCGTCACCGCCAAGCTGCTCAAGGCCTTTGCCGAGGTCAGCGGCATCCACGCGCAACCCAGCTTCAGCGCCGCGCACCGTTGGCTGTACGCGCAAACCCAACAGCCACTGGGCCAGCCCTACCTGTGGGATGCCAGCGTGGGTCTGGGCCTGTGCGGCGACTGGTGCCTGGGGCACCGGGTGGAGAACGCTTTCGTGTCGGGCCTGGAACTGGGCCTGAAGCTGGCGTGAGTTACATCGGGCGCTTTGCGCCCTCGCCCACCGGGCCGCTGCACGCGGGCTCGCTGGTGGCGGCGCTGGCCAGTTGGCTGGATGCCCGTGCCCACCACGGGCGCTGGCTGGTGCGCATCGAGGACGTGGACGGCCCGCGCTGCCAGCCCGGAGCCGATACCGAAATCCTGCGCCAGCTCGCCGCCTGTGGCCTTGTCAGCGATGGGCCGGTGCTGTGGCAATCGCAACGCGGTGCGGCCTACCAAACGGCGCTGGAACAGTTGCAAGCCCACGGACTGGCTTATCCCTGCGCCTGCACCCGCAAGGCCATTGCCGCCGCCCAAGCCGCACGTGGCCAGACGCACCAGCGGCACCACGAATGGGTGTACCCCGGTACCTGCCGCCCCGAACACGGCGGCCTGCACGGCCAGCCCGCCCGCGCCTGGCGCTTGCACGTGGAGGCCTGCACCCACCGCTTACATTGGCCTGCCGTACAACATTGGACCGACCGCCGCTTGGGACCGCAACAACAGGACGTGGCCACCGACGTGGGCGACTTTGTGCTGCGCCGCGCCGACGGCCTGTGGGCGTACCAATTGGCGGTGGTGGTGGACGACGCAGCCCAAGGCATCACCCACGTGGTGCGCGGCGAAGACCTGACCGACAACACCGCCCGCCAGCGCCTGCTGCAAGCCGCGCTGGGGCTGCCACACCCACAATACTTGCACACACCCTTGGTACGGGGCCCAGATGGCGAAAAACTCTCCAAGCAGCACGGAGCACCAGCTCTGGTGCTGGAGACCCCAGCCCAAGCTCTGGCTGCCCTGAACACCGCCGCTGCCGTGCTGGGCCTGCCGGTGAATTCGACAGCCACCACGGTGGCACAGGCGCTGGCCCACTGGGTACCCGTTTGGGCGGGCTCTCTACAATGCCGGGCCACGCACACACGCTGATTGACCCACACATGACGACAGAACACCCCGATACCCCGTCCGCTGATCCCACCGCCCCCGGTACCGCCCCCGCTGGCGTGGCCCACCCCAAGACCATCAAGAGCTACGTCAAACGCGCAGGCCGCACCACCACCGGGCAGGCCAAGGCCTTTGAAGAACTGGGCCCGCGCTTCTTGCTGCCCTACACCGGCCAGCCGCTGGACGCTGCCAGCGCCTTTGGCCGCAGCGCACCCCTGATCCTTGAAATCGGCTTTGGCATGGGCGAAGCCACCGCCCACATTGCGCGCGTGCGCCCGGACGACAACTTTCTCTGCTGCGAAGTCCACGAACCCGGTGTGGGCGCGCTGCTCAAGCGCATTGGCGAGCAAGACATCCACAACATCCGCATCCTGCAACACGACGCGGTGGAGGTGCTGGAACACATGCTGCCAGGGCAACCGCTGGCGGGCATCCACATCTTCTTTCCCGACCCGTGGCACAAGAAGAAGCACAACAAACGCCGTCTGATCCAGACCCCCTTCGTGGCCAAGCTGGTCAGCCGACTCCAGCCCGGCGGCTACCTGCACTGCGCCACCGACTGGCAACCCTACGCCGAACAGATGCTCGAAGTGCTGAGCGCCAACCCCGACCTGGCCAACACCGCCACCGACGCAGGCCTGGGTGGCTACGCGCCCAAACCCGAGTACCGCCCCCTAACCAAGTTCGAGAACCGTGGCCTGCGCTTGGGCCACGGGGTCTGGGACGTGGTGTTCCGCCGCAAGTAAACCCGCCGTTCAACCCCGCCACGCCGCCACGCTTATGGCCCACGTGCCCAAGAACCCCGCCATCCCGATGCGCGAAGGTGTCTCGCCCAGTTGCGTGGCGCTGCCCCACATGCGCCAGCCGCCGTGGCGGCTGCTGCTCGACTATTTGGCCGAGCGCATGCCCGCCGTAGGCCGGGACGACTGGGCCCAGCGCATGGCCAGCGGCGAAGTGGTGGACGATGCCAACCAAGCGTTGCCCCCCGACACCCCGTGGCGCAACGGCCTGCGCGCCTACTACTGGCGGCAACTGCCGCACGAACCCGAGATCCCGTTCCGCGAAACCGTGCTGTTCCAAGACGAGCACCTGCTGGTGGCGGACAAGCCGCACTTCCTGCCCGTCACGCCGGGCGGGCGCTACGTGCGCCAAAGCCTGCTGGTGCGGCTCAAGCAACGGCTCAACCTGCCCGACCTGAGCCCCCTGCACCGCATCGACCGCGAAACCGCTGGGCTGGTGCTGTTCAGCCTGCACCCGCAAGACCGCGATGCCTACCAGCGCCTGTTCCGCGAACGGCGCATCGGCAAGACCTACGAAGCCATCGCCCCCGCCGCGCCCCACCTGACCTGGCCGCACACCCGGCGCAGCCACATCCTGGAGCAAGAAGACGCTTTCTACAAGATGCGCGAAGCCCTGCCGCACGAGAACCTG
>JBLIZX010000018.1:0-7006 GCA_048860285.1 Macromonas sp.
AACATACGCCCGGATTATGGCTCAGGCCGCTGCCAGCAGTGGCACCAAACCGCCCTTGGCATCCAAAGCGTGCAGGTCGTCGCAACCGCCCACGTGCTGGCCATTGATGAAAATCTGCGGCACGCTGGTGCGGCCCACCAAATCGGCCATCGCAGCGCGCACCGCAGGCTGGCCATCCACCACCACTTCCTCCCAGTCCGTCACGCCACGCGCACGCAACAGCGCCTTGGCACGGTGGCAATATGGGCAGTAGTCGCTGCTGTAAAGCTTGACTTGGGCCATGTGCATTGCTCCACAAACATCAGGGAAAAATCAGCTTTTTTCAATGGGCAAGTCCGCCGCACGCCAAGCGCGCATGCCACCGGCCAGCGAATGCGCGGTTTCGTAACCCAACTGTTTGGCCACCGCCAGCGCGCGTTTAGAACGCATACCCGACGCACACACCAAAATCAACGGGGTCTTCTTGCTCTTGACCAAGCCGGGCAATGTGGCTTCCAGCGTCTCCAACGGCACATGCTTGGCGCCCACCACGTGGCCTGCGGCAAATTCCGCCGCACTGCACACGTCCACCACCACCGCCTTTTCGCGGTTGATGAGTTGCACCGCATCGGTGGGGGCCAACCCACCCGGCACCCCACCCTGCACCAAGGTGATCCACACCAAACCGCCGCCCGATGTCAGGGCCAGCAGCACCAACATCCAGTTTTCCATCAAAAACGTCATTACCATGCCTTTCAAAACCGGGCCTATTTTAGAATGATGGGCTTTTCCCCTGCTGCAAACACCGCCATGTACAAACTCGTCCTGATTCGCCACGGCGAATCCACTTGGAACCTGGAAAACCGCTTCACCGGCTGGACCGATGTGGACCTGACCCCCACCGGCGTATCGCAAGCCATGTCGGCGGGCAAACTGCTCAAAGCCGAAGGCTGGGACTTTGACCTGTGCTACACCAGCGTGCTCAAGCGCGCCATCCACACCTTGTGGTACGTGCTGGACGAAATGGACCGCACCTGGCTGCCGGTGGTCAAAAACTACCGCTTGAACGAACGCCACTACGGCGCACTGCAAGGCCTCAACAAAATTGACATGGCCAAACAGTTTGGCGACGAACAAGTACTGATCTGGCGGCGCAGCTACGACACCCCGCCGCCCGCGCTGGAGCCGCAAGACCCACGCGGCCAGCGTGCCGACCGCCGCTACGCCGACCTCGCCCAAGACGATATTCCGCTGACCGAGTGCCTCAAAGACACCGTGGCCCGCGTGGTGCCGTACTGGGAACAAACCCTAGCCCCCAGCATCCAGAGCGGCCAGCGCGTGCTGATTGCGGCACACGGCAACTCCATCCGCGCTCTGATCAAGCACTTGGATGGTATTTCCGATGCCGACATCGTGCACCTCAATATTCCCAACGGCATCCCGCTGGTGTACGAATTTGATGAGCACATGAAACCCATCCGCCGCTACTACTTGGGCGATGCCGAAGCCGCCGCAGCAGCCGCTGCCGCCGTGGCCAGCCAAGGCAAAGCCTGATATTTTTTGGGCAGGATGGAACCGCCCACCCCGGAGCGGTTTCCAATACGCACACCGGTTGGGAACCGCTTAAAAAGGGTAAAAGAATATGGGTCAAAAACTGAAAATCGCCAGTTGGATTGCCGTCGGGGCCCTTGCGGGTGCCATGACCACCGTACAACTGCAAGCCGTGGCGCGCGGCTCTATGGCCCCGTTGCCGCTGGAAGAGCTGCAACAACTCGCCGCCGTGTTCGACATGGTCAAAAGCGACTACGTCGAACCCGTGGACGAACGCAAACTCATCTCGGATGCCATCTCGGGCATGGTGGCCAGCCTCGATCCGCACTCGCAGTATTTCGACAAAAAGAGCTTCAAAGAATTCCGCGAAGGCACCAGTGGCCGCTTTGTCGGCTTGGGCATCGAAATCACGATGGAAGACGGCTTGGTCAAAGTCGTATCCCCCATTGAAGGCTCTCCCGCCGACCGCGCTGGCCTCAAAACCAACGACCTCATCACCAAAATCGACGACACCGCCGTCAAAGGCCTGACCATCAACGATGCCGTCAAACGCATGCGCGGTCAACCCAACACCAAAGTGCGCCTGACCGTGTTCCGCAAGGACGAGAACCGCACTTTCCCCATCACCATCACCCGCCAAGAAATCAAGACCCAGAGCGTCAAAGGCAAGGTGGTGGAGCCTGGCTACGCTTGGCTGCGCGTATCGCAGTTCCAAGACCGCACCGTGGAAGACTTTGCCCGCAAGCTCGAAGACCTCTACAAAGAACAACCCGACATGAAGGGTTTGGTGCTGGACTTGCGCAACGATCCGGGCGGTTTGCTCGATGCCGCCGTGGCACTGTCTGCCGCCTTCTTGCCCGAGGGCGTGACCGTCGTCAGCACCAACGGCCAGTTGGAAGAAAGCAAGTTCACTTACAAAGCCGCGCCCGCTTTCTACGCCCGCCGCAGCAGCAACGACCCCATTGCCCAACTCGCCCGCACCACACAAGGCAAATTCAAGACTGTGCCACTGGTGGTGTTGGTCAACGAAGGCTCGGCTTCCGCCAGCGAGATTGTGGCTGGAGCGTTGCAAGACCACAAACGCGCCACCATCATGGGCAGCCAAACCTTTGGCAAAGGCTCCGTGCAGACCGTGCGCGCCTTGGGGCCGGACACCGGCATCAAACTCACCACAGCACGCTACTACACCCCGCTGGGGCGCTCCATCCAAGCCAAAGGCATCGTGCCCGACGTGTGGCTGGATGAAACCGAAAACGGCGACGTGTTTGCCCTGCTGCGCCCACGTGAAGCCGACTTGGACAAACACCTAGGCAACGGCAACGGTGCAGAAGCGGCCCCCACCGCTGCCGAGAAAGCCGCCGAAACCCAGCGTGAACAGGAACGCGAGCAAGCCCGCGTACGGCTGGAAGAAGAAGCCAAGAAAAACCCCGGCAAACGCTTGGTGCCCGAATTGGGATCGGCCCAAGACTTCCAACTGCAACAGGCGCTCAACCAGCTCAAGGGCCAGCCCGTGCGCGTCAGCAAATCGGCCAACGAACGCCCAGCGGCCACCGCCACCGACAACTGATGACCGACGACGAGTTGCTGCGCTACTCCCGCCACATCCTGCTCGATGAGCTGGGCATTGAGGGGCAAGAGCGCCTGCTGACCTCACATGCGGTGGTGGTGGGTGCGGGGGGGTTGGGCTCCCCAGTGGCGTTGTACTTGGCCAGCGCAGGCGTGGGCCACATCACGCTGATGGACCACGACCACGTGGATGCCACCAACCTGCAACGCCAGATTGCGCACACGTTGGCGCGCGTAGGCCAACCCAAGGCCGAATCGGCCCGCGTGGCCATGCACGCCATCAACCCCCACGTGCGCATTGACACCCTTGTGCAACGCGCCGATGCGGCCTTGCTCCAAACCGTGTTGCCCAGCGCCCATGTGGTACTGGACTGCACCGACAACTTCGCCACGCGCCAACTGCTCAATCAAGTGTGCGTGCGACACCGCGTGCCACTGGTGTCGGGTGCGGCCATCCGCTGGGCGGGTCAACTGGCGGTGTACGACAGCCGCCACAGCCACAGCCCTTGCTACGCCTGCATCTTTGCGCCCGACGATGCACCGGAAGAAACCCGCTGCGCCACGATGGGCGTGTTTGCGCCACTGGTGGGCACCATCGGCAGCCTGCAAGCCTGCGAAGCACTCAAAATCCTATCGGGCCTGGGCAGCCCACTGGTGGGTCAATTGCTCACCGTCAACGCCCACACCTTGGCCACCCGCCAGCTGCGCTTGCTGCGTGACCCGGACTGCCCGGTGTGTGGCCCAGCCGCCGACCTCAAGCCCGACCAATAATACTGGCCGTGGCCATCAGCTCCTCCAGCAGCGCCAGCGACACCTTGCCCGACACGCTGTACGGATCAAACTCCGGCTTTTCCGAGTACTTCAACACAATTGAGGTGTTGAGCTTGGTCAAATTGACCTGACCCATCGTCCAGCCGCCAAACCGGCGCTCGGTGATTTCCTCGTAGTGCAGCAATTCCACATCCTTGTGGCGCGGGTCTTCAATGATTTGAGTGTAGAGCCGGTTCACCGCCAAACGTCCACCTTCAATCGCCTGCACAAACACACCGCCACCGTAGCACAAAATGCCGGTAATGCCATTTTGCAGGTTGTGTTGACGCGCTGATGCCAAAATGGCCTGAATCGCATCTTGGCTTTCCGGCACCACAGCACGGCTCACATACAACAATCGAACCAACATGGTGTTCAACCTTTCCGGGGAATAAGGGACAAAAACTCGCGGCGCAGGTTGGTGTCTTTCAAAAACACGCCGCGCATCACCGAGTTGATCATCTTGCTGTCCATGTCTTTCACGCCGCGCCAGCCCATACAGAAGTGGCTGGCCTCCATCACAATCGCCAACCCGTCGGGCTGGGTTTTTTCTTGGATCAAATCGGCCAACTGCACCACCGCCTCTTCCTGAATTTGCGGTCGGCCCATAATCCACTCGGCCAAACGGGCGTATTTGCTCAGGCCAATCACGTTGGTGTGCTCGTTGGGCATCACACCGATCCAAACTTGGCCGATCACTGGGCACAGGTGGTGGCTGCACGCGCTGCGCACCGTGATGGGCCCCACAATCATCAATTCGTTCAAATGTTCCGCGTTGGGAAATTCGGTGATGGCCGGGGCCTTGACATAGCGGCCTGCAAACACCTCTTTCAGGTACATTTTGGCCACGCGGCGCGCGGTGTTGCCGGTGTTGTGGTCGTTTTCGGTGTCGATGACCATGCTGTCAAGCACGCCCTTCATCTTGTCGGTCACTTCGTCCAACAACGCCTCCAGCTCACCGGGCTGGATGAAATCGGCAATGTTGTCGTTGGAATGGAAACGCTGCCGGGCCGCCTGCAAGCGTTCGCGGATTTTGACGGACACAGGGGTGCCTTCATCACGGGCGGTCACAGTGGTGGCAGGCATGGCAGGTACGGAGGTTGGTTCAGTCGTTGACATGCCCACATGCTAACACCGGCACCAAAACCCCAGTTTCAGTAACGGTGTCCGCTCAACCACAGCACAGTGCGCATCACACCGAAGGCCACCCAATCCAGCACACGCTGGTGCCAAGGCCGCTGGCGCAACACCTGCACGCTCAAAGCATGGGCCGCCGTATGCAGCACGTGTTGCAAGCGGTGCCGCAGTTCGTGCGCCAAATGGCGGTCGGTGGACACAATGTTGGCCTCGCGCGCCAACAACAAACTCAAAGGATCCAAGTTGCTCGATCCGACCGTGGCCCAGCGCCCGTCCACCACCGCCACCTTGGCGTGCAATGCGCTGGGGGTGTATTCGTACAACTCTACGCCACGCAGCAGCAGGTACTGGTACACCGGGCGTGCTGCGTGGTACTGCAAAAAATGCTCGTACCGCCCCTGCAACAACACCCGAACCCGCACCCCACGTTGCACCGCCAACACCAGCGCGCGGCGCAAACACCACCCCGGAATAAAGTCAGCGTGCGCCAACAACACCTCGTCCCGCGCGGCAGCAATCGCCTTCAGGTAAGCACGCTCAATACCGTGCCGGTGGCGCACGTTGTCGCGCAACAGCAACGCCGCTTTAACATCGGTACTTCGGCGGTATGCCTTTGGCGGCCTCCCCCCTTGGGGCCAACCAAATCGCCAAGCCTGCCATGCCGCACGGAACGCCCGTTGCCGCACACGCTGCACCGCTTGCGTACGCCACCACACCCGCTCCATCGTGTGCTGCATCTCAGCTACCAACGGGCCGCTGACCTGCAACGCAAAGTCCAACCGGGGCTGGGCCAACCGTCCCAATGCCACATCGTTGTGGTCGTCGATCAGGTTAATACCCCCACAAAACCCCACCACACCATCCACCACACACAATTTGCGGTGCAAACGCCGCCAACGGCTGGGGATCAACAATCCCACCCGCCCCAAGGGGGCGTATACCGCACACGCCACCCCAGCCCGCGTCAACCGTTCCCACCACAGGCTCGGCCAGCGCGGCGTGCCCACACCATCGGCCAACAAATGCACCACCACACCCCGGCAGGCCGCACGCTCCAGCGCCAACAGCACCGGCAGCACCGTGTCGGCAAAATCCAGAATATAGGTTTCCACATACACCGTGCGCCGCGCCCGCTCTATCGCCTGCACCAGCGCGGGGAACAATGCCGCCCCACCCTGCAACAACTGCAAGTGGTGCCCGGCACGCAACACACCTCGGGCCATGTGTGTGCAGCTTAATCCAACGCCAACTCAGCCACCAACGGCAAATGGTCGGACATTCGGGCCCAATCACGCCCCTTGGGCACCTGGGCCGACACCATGCGCAAGCCGCGCACGTAAATGCGATCCAACTGCAACAACGGCAAACGCGAGGGATAGGTGGCCAGCCGTGCCTCCTCCAGCGTGTGCAAACCCAAGGCCGCCATGGGGCGGTGCAACCGCACTCCCCAGTCGTTGAAGTCGCCTGCCACCACCAGCCGTGCCAGGGGTGGGATCTCCCTTGCCACAAACTGCCCCAGCCGCTGCACCTGCCGCTCCCGACTGGCGTGGAACAACCCCAAATGCACCACCAACACATGCACCGTGGTGTCGCCCCCCAATTGCAACTGCACATGCAACAACCCGCGCTGCTCCAGCCGATGGTCTGACACATCCTCGTGCCCGACCCCCAACACGGGCCAACGCGACAACAGCGCATTGCCATGCTCGCCGTAGCGCGTCACGGCATTGGTGCGGTACACCGCCTCGTACCCCGGCGGGGCCAAATAAGTGGCTTGCTCCACATCCGGCCAATGTGCAAACCGCTGCTGCAACTTGTGGTGGAAGCGCCGCACCTCCTGCAAACACACCACATCGGCCTGCAAGTCCTGCACCGCCCGCAACAGATTGTGGATCTCCAGCCGCTGCAACGGCCCCAACCCTTGCACCCCTTTGTGGATGTTGTACGTGGCAAGGCGAACGGT
>JBLIZX010000019.1:0-3534 GCA_048860285.1 Macromonas sp.
TCGCTAATTCGGACTGGGTGGCCCATGTGCAAAACGGCAGCTACCGCGACTGGGTCAGCAAGCAATACGCCGGGAGCGTGGCATGAGCGACACCGGCACCGCGCAGCGCCCGTTGCCTCGCATTCTGCTGCTGGGCAAAAAAGGGCAAGTCGGATGGGAGCTGCAACGCAGCTTGGCCCCGCTGGGCGAGGTCATTGCCTTGGATCGCCACGGCGCACCGCATCCCACCGATGTCAACGCGCCTGCGCTGTGCGGTGACTTGACCGACCTGGAGGGCCTGAGCCGTACCGTGCAAGTGCTGCGCCCGGATGTCATCGTCAACGCCGCCGCCCACACCGCCGTGGACAAGGCCGAGAGCGAACCCGAACTGGCCCGCCGCCTCAACGCCGAAGCGCCGCAAGCCTTGGCCCAGGCAGCGCAGGCCGTGGGCGCTTGGCTGGTGCATTACAGCACCGATTACGTTTTTGATGGCAGCGGCAGCATCCCTTGGCAGGAAACCGACCCCACCGGCCCGCTCAGCACCTATGGCCGCACCAAGCTGGAAGGCGAACAAGCCATTCAAGCCAGTGGTTGCCGCCACCTCATTTTCCGCACCAGTTGGGTGTATGCCGCGCGTGGCGGCAACTTTGCCAAGACCATGTTGCGTTTGGCCGCCGAACGTGAACGCCTCACCGTTATCAACGATCAGTTCGGTGCTCCCACCGGTGCCGACCTCATCGCCGACGTGACCGCCCACGCCATCCGCCACGTGCTGCACACCGGCCAAGGGCAGGGCGTGTACCATTTGGCCGCTGCGGGCGTAACCACCTGGCACGGCTACGCCAGCCATGTCATCGCTGCCGCCCGCACCCTCAAACCTGAGTTAACCCTCAAAGTTAACAGCATCGACCCCGTGCCCACCAGCGCCTTCCCGACCCCGGCGCAACGCCCGCACAACTCGCGCCTCAACACCGCGCATCTCCAGCACACTTTTGGCTTGACACTGCCCCCGTGGCAACAGGGCGTGCAGCGCATGCTGGCTGAAGTGTTAGGTATTTAAGGGCTGTATTTTGAAAGATGGTGCATATTAATCAAAGTTTATACTATATAAATATTCAATTAATATTGATATTAATTTTGGTTGTACTCAGTTTCGTCGGTAGTAGGCCCCTTCCGTTGAACACAGGCGTGTCGGTGCTGGATTTGAATATGATGGAGGTCTGCTATGAGCAGGATTTTCGTAACTGGTGGAGCAGGGTATATTGGCTCGCATACATGCGTTGAGTTATTACAAGCAGGCCACGATGTGGTCGTTTTCGATAATTTCTGTAACAGTCATCCTGAGTCGCTGCATCGCGTTGAGCAGATCGCTGGTCGGCGGCTCATAGTGGTGCGTGGTGATATTCGCGACCAAGCGATGATGGAAGCTGTTTTGCGAGAGCACGCTTGCAACGCCGTTATCCATTTTGCAGGCCTAAAAGCGGTGGGCGAGTCTAACCAGCAACCCTTAGAGTACTATGACAACAATTTTGTAGGTACGGTACGCGTGTTGCAAGCCATGCGAGCTACACAAGTAAAGACCATGGTGTTTAGTTCATCCGCAACAGTCTACGGCGAGCCCCAAACTTTGCCCTTAACGGAGGAGCATCCTCTTTCGGCGACGAATCCCTATGGTCGCAGCAAACTTATGATTGAAGACATGCTGCGCGATTTATTTCAGGCCGAACCTGACTGGTGTATCGGTTTGTTGCGCTATTTCAATCCGGTCGGGGCGCACTCCAGCGGGTTAATTGGTGAAAATCCACGGGGGGTGCCGAACAACCTTATGCCGTTTGTGGCTCAGGTTGCTGGTGGGTGTCGCGACCGCCTGAATATCTGGGGCAGCGATTATGCAACTCCGGATGGCACGGGAGTACGCGACTATATCCACGTCGTAGATTTGGCACAGGGACATGTGCGCGCATTGGAGTGTCTGGTTGTTCCGCAATGCACGCCTATCAACCTTGGTACGGGGCGCGGTTACAGTGTGCTGGAAGTTGTCAAGGCATTTGAGTCCACCAGCGGCCGAACGGTACCTTATACCTTGGCATCGCGTCGTCCGGGCGATGTGGCGGCGTGTTATGCCGATTCTTCCCGGGCCCATGAAATGCTCGGCTGGCGGGCGGTTCGAGACATCGACGTGATGTGCGAGGATCATTGGCGTTGGCAGCAGCAAAACCCAACGGGCTATGCGCAAGAGGAAGTGGCATGAGTCTGAGTCGATCTCCTGCGTTGGCCGATTTGCTGCAAACTTTGAAGCATTGGCATATCGTCAGCTTCATGGCCCTTAGCGATGTGCGTGCGCGCTATAAACGCAGCGTGCTCGGGCCGCTGTGGTTGACACTCGGCACCGCTGCTGGTTCTGCGGGGTTAGGCTTGCTGTGGAGCGAACTGTTGAAGGTGGAGGCAAAGACCTTCGTGCCTACTTGTCGCATCCCGGACGATTGTAAGGTCTCTTGACGAACAAATCGGGGTGGGAAGCGTACCATTCTTTCATGGCTTGCATGGGGGTTTTGCTCTTGAGGGCCGACTGGGGCAGTTGTTGGTTGTACAGCGTGACGTAGCGCAGCAAGGTCTGCTCCAGATCTTGGGCGCTGTTAAAGCGGTGGGTTTTGAGGATGTCGGCAATGCGCCCATTGAAGCGCTCGACCATGCCGTTGGTCTGCGGGGTGCGTGGCTTGGTCAAGCGGTGCTCAATGCCCAGGGCGGTGCAGAGTTGGTCGAACTCGTGCTGGCCCGAGGGTTCGCGTTCGCGGCTGGCAAAGAGCCGGTCGGTGAACTCCTTGCCGTTGTCGGTCAGGATCTTTTGCATGCGAATGGGGCAAGCTTTGTGCAGCGCATGCAGGAAGGCGCGTGCGCTGGCCGCGGTCTTGTTGTCCTTGACTTGCACGAACACCCAGCGCGTGGCACGGTCGATGGCTACAAACAGGTAGCGCCTACGCTTGTCGTCGGCCATCTGGGGCAAGTACTTGATATCAATGTGGATAAAGCCGGGGTCGTAGGCCTTGAAGGTCTTGTGTGCAGGCGCAGGTGTCTGCGGCTTGAGGGCATTGAGGTTGCCCACACCGTGGCGACGCAGGCAACGATCCAGCCCCGAGCGCGTGGCCTTGGTGCAGATGAACTCGCGCGTGACGGCCAACAAGTCGTCCAGCGGCAGCAGCAGCGTCTTGCGCAACTGCACCACGATGGCTTCCTGAGCCGGTGTCAGTGTCGTTTGCAAGCGGTGCGCCGTATGCGAGCGGTCGGCCACGTTGTCTCTGTGTTTCCACTTGTATACGGTGGCCTGCGACAGACCAAAGCGGCGTGCCAACACCGCCGCGCTGTCGCTGCTGGCGGCAATCTCGGCCCGCACGGCGGGCGTGGTGCGGGCGTTCTTGTGCAATGCGATGATCATGTGCCAACCTTTGCATCCACTTTGGACTCGGCCTTGAATTGTGCCAGCAGTTCCAGCACGACCTCACGGGCCATGAACAACGGGTAGCGTTTTGGGTCTATACAATCGTCCGGGATGCGACA
>JBLIZX010000020.1:0-9441 GCA_048860285.1 Macromonas sp.
ATGGAAGTGCCCATGTCCATCTTTTACGCCAGCGGCGTGCTGTTTGCCGCGCTGGCCGCATTGGTGCTGTGCAACGACCTGCTCAAACTGCTGACGGGTCAACTGCACGGCGACGACCTGATTGGCGTGCGCGACTCCGACGACATGCCCCACGGCAACCCCCACCCCTAAGTCATCGCGGCACCACAGGAGACCTTCACCATGACGATTGCAATTTTCCTTGGGGCGCTGATGGGCGCAATGGCGCTGGGCATCCCCATTGCGTTTTCGCTGCTGCTGTGCGGTGCGGCACTGATGTGGCACATGAACATGTTTGATGCGCAAATCTTGGCGCAAAACGTGATCGAAGGCAGCAACAGCTTTCCGCTGCTGGCTGTGCCCTTCTTCATGCTGGCGGGCGAGATCATGAACGCAGGCGGCCTGTCGCGGCGCATCGTCAACTTTGCCATGGCGCTGGTAGGCCATGTACGCGGCGGTCTGGGCTACGTGGGCATCATGGCCGCCATCATCATGGCCGCGCTGTCGGGCTCGGCGGTTGCCGACGCTGCCGCCTTGGCCGCGCTGCTGTTGCCCATGATGAACCGCGCTGGCTACAACCCAGCCCGCTCCGCTGGGCTGTTGTCGGCGGCCAGCATCATCGCGCCCATCATCCCGCCCAGCATTGGTTTTGTGGTGTTTGGCGTGGCGGCCAACGTGTCTGTGTCCAAACTGTTCATGGCCGGCATTGCACCGGGCATCATGCTCGGCGCGGCACTGTGGCTGACCTGGTGGTGGCTGGTGCGCAAAGAAAAAATTGAAGCGCAACCGCGCAAGAACATGAGCGAAATTCTGGCCGCCTTCAAGGATGCCACCTTCGCTCTGGTGCTGCCGGTGATTGTGGTGGTGGGCCTCAAGTTTGGTGTCTTCACCCCAACCGAGGCCGCCGTGGTGGCTGCGGTGTACGCGCTGTTCGTCTCCACCGTGGTGTACGGCGAACTCAAGCTCAACCAACTCTACGGCCTGTTTTTGGCTGCGGCCAAAACCACCTCCGTCATCATGTTCCTCGTCGCCGCCGCCATGGTGTCGGCTTGGATGATCACCGTGGCCAACCTGCCCGCCGAACTCGTCGCTCTGTTGGAGCCGCTGCTCGACCAACCCACGCTGCTGATGTTTGCCATCATGATCGTGGTGATCCTGGTCGGCACAGCAATGGACATGACCCCCACCATCCTCATCCTGACCCCAGTGCTCATGCCCATCGTCAAAGCCGCTGGCATCGACCCGGTGTACTTCGGCGTGCTGTTCATGATCAACAACGCCATCGGCCTCATCACCCCGCCCGTGGGCACCGTGCTGAGCACCGTGGCGGGCGTAGGCAAGGTTGGCATGGACGAAGTGACCAAAGGCGTGTGGCCCTTTATGCTGGCCCAGTTTGCGCTGTTGTTCCTGATGGTGCTGTTCCCGCAACTGGTGATGGTGCCCGCACGCTGGTTCTACGGTTGATTCACAATGTTTGAAATTTTTTCACTGGAGACAACATCATGAAACGTCTGTTCCTCAAAACCTTGGTGGCCAGCGTGGCCCTGGCCTGTGTGGGCGTGGCATCGGCCCAAACCAAGACCATCAAGTTTGCCACCCAAAACCCCAAGGGCCACCCGTTGGTCATGGGCATGGAAAAATTCAAAGACTTGGTTGAAGCCAAATCCGGTGGCCAGCTCAAAGTCAACCTGTTCCCCGGCGGCACACTGGGCAGCGACCAGGCCAACGTCTCGGCCCTGCAAGGCGGCACGCTGGAAATGGTGACCATGAACTCCGGCATCTTGGCCAACCAAGTCAAAGAATTTGCGGTGTGGGACTTCCCCTTTATGTTCAACAACAGCAAGGAAGCCGATGCCGCCACCGACGGCCCCTTTGGCCAGAGCATGCACAAAAAGCTCGAAACCAAAGGTCTGATCGGCTTGGCCTACTACGAACTGGGCTTCCGCCACATCACCAACAGCAAACGCCCCATCAGCAAGCTCGAAGACTTGGAAGGCCTCAAGCTGCGCGTGATCCCCAACCCCATCAATGTGGACTGGGTCAAAGCCTTGGGTGCCAACCCCACCCCGTTGCCATTCCCAGAACTGTACGGTGCGCTGGAGCAAAAAGCCATCGACGGGCAAGAAAACCCCGTTTCGGTGATTTTGGCCAACAAACTGTACGAAGTGCAAAAACACTTGGTGTTGAGCTACCACCAGTACAACCCACAATCGGTGCTCATCAGCAAAAAATTCTGGGACGGCTTGACCCCTGCCCAGCAAAAAATCGTGGCCGATGCGGCCAAAGAATCGGCCAAATACCAACGTGAACAAGCACGCAGCCAAGTGGCCGGTGCATTGGCGGAACTGAAGAAAAACGGCATGCAGGTCACCGAACTGCCTGTGACCGAAGTGGCCAAACTGCGCGACAAGATGCGCACCGTGACCGCCAAATACGCCGTCAACGCAGGCCAAGAAACCGTGCAAGCACTGCAAGCCGAATTGGCCAAAGTGCGTACCAAGTAACCCACCAGGTGCGACCGTCATGTCCCCCAAGAAAATTCTGCTCCTCAATGGCCCCAACCTCAACCTGTTGGGCACCCGTGAACCGGAACAATACGGTCGCACCACGCTGGCCGACGTAGAGGCCAGCTTCAGCGCCGCCGCCACCCGACTGGGCTACGAAGCCGAATGCTTCCAGAGCAACTGGGAAGGTGCGCTGCTGGACAAAATCCACGAATATGGCCGCCTGTACAAAGCCGGGCAAGCACTGGGTTGCGTGTTCAACCCCGGTGCGTTCACGCACACCTCCATTGCGCTGCACGATGCCATCAAAGGCGTGGACGGTCTGCCGGTGATCGAGTGCCACATCTCCAACGTTCACGCGCGCGAAGCATTTCGCCACCACAGCTGGGTGTCGCCCGCTGCAGCGGGCATCGTCATCGGGTTTGGCGTGGATGGCTACCTGATCGCACTGGACGGACTGGTGCGCAAGTTCGGCGCTGTGGCCTGACTCCCTTTTTCCCCTCCAACACCCCCACCGCCATGCACATCAACGGCCACACCGAGATCATTGCCCACATCGGCTACCCGACGCACAGCTTCAAGTCGCCGATGATCTACAACCCGTACTTCGAGCACATCGGGGCCAACGTGGTGGTGGTGCCCATGGGCTGTCAGGCACCGGACTACCCGGCGTTCCTTCAGGCGGTGTTCACGCTGACCAACATCCGGGGTGCGCTCATCACCATGCCGCACAAAGTCACCACCGTGGGGTTGCTGGATGCAGTCACGCCCACCGTGCGCGTGGCCGGAGCCTGCAACGCCGTCAAGCGGCTACCCGATGGCCGCTTGGTGGGTGACATGTTCGATGGTGCTGGTTTTGTGCGTGGCGTACAACGCAAGGGCCTGAATTTGCAAGGGGCCAAGGTACTGGTCGTGGGGTGTGGGGGCGTAGGTTCTGCCATTGTGGCCTCGCTGGCTGGGGCGGGCATTGCGGCCATCACCCTGTTCGATGTGAACAGCGCCAGCGCCACCGCGCTGGCACAGCGTATCCAACAACATTACCCAGACATTGCTGTCCACACCGGCAGCAATGACCCGGTGGGCTGTGATTTGGTGGTCAACGCCACCCCCATGGGCATGAACGAAGGCGACCCCCTGCCGCTGGACGTGGAACGCCTGTCGCCCCACACTTTTGTGGGCGAGGTGGTGATGCGCACCGAAATGACCGCCTTCTTGCAAGCGGCCCAGCAACGCGGTTGCGGCATTCAAGTCGGGGCCGATATGCTGTTTGAGCAAATTCCGGCCTACCTGGAATACTTTGACCTGCCCACCACCACCGCCGAGCAACTGCGGGCGCTGGCACGTCTGGCATACTGACCTTCGCGCCTGCCGGCGTGGGGCTCTGCCCCGCGCACAGGCGGCTTCTGTTGTTTCAACGCCCGCTATACGCGGGCTTTTTTGCCACCATGCTGCACATCCTCTCCATCACCTCGCCCATTTTTTTGCTGATTGCCGTGGGCTATCTGGCCGTCTGGCGCGGCATCTTCAAGCGCGAGGACATGCAAGTGCTGGGCAAACTGCTGGTGGACTTTCTGTTGCCCGCACTGGTGTGCCGCGCCATCACGCAGTTCCCGCTGCACGAGGTGCTCAACGTGCGCTACCTAGCGGCCTACGGTGCCGGGTCGGCGGTGGCGTTGCTGGCGGGCGTGTTGTACGGGCGCTGGCGCGGCATGCCTTGGCCGCAGGCGGCACTGACGGGCATGGGGTTGTCGGCCTCCAACACCGTGTTCGTGGGCTTCCCGATTGTGAGCGAACTGCTGGGCCCCAGCGCCGCCATCGCCATGACGCTGGGCGTGCTGGTGGAAAACCTGCTGGTGGTGCCGGTCATGCTGGTGTTGGCTGGGCGCGATGCCGACCTGCCGTGGCAACGCTCGCTGGTGCAATCGTTGCGCACACTGGCGCGCAACCCCATCATCTGGTCAATCGTGGTCGGTGTCACCTGTTCGGCGCTGGAACTCAAATTGCCCTACGTGCTGGACCGCAGCTTGCACATCACCGGCTCGGCGGCGGCGGGCGTGGCACTGCTGATGATTGGTGGCGTGCTGGTGGGCCAGCGGCTGCAAGACGTGAAATTGGATTTGCCGGTGGTGGTGGGCGGCAAACTGGTGCTGCACCCGCTGTGCGTGCTGCTGGCGCTCACGCTGTTGCCACCGTTGAGCCCCACGCTGCACCAAGCCGCCATCCTGTACGCCTGCATGCCACTGCCGGCGCTGTTCTCGGCCTTGGCGCAGCGGTTGGGCCACGGTGGCTACGCCGCCACCTTGCTGGTGGCCTCCACCGTGGCGGCGTTCTTCACCGTCAATGCTTGGATCTGGCTGGTGACCCAAGTGCTGGTGGCTTAAAGCGGCGTTTTCAAGCGCATCTGGTTGGGCAAGGGCACCGATCGGCGCAACACGTCCTCGGCCAACCACAGCGCCGATTGGCGTGCGCGTTCGGCCACCGTGGGCAAAGGCATCTGCTGGTAATCATCGTTGAACACCTCAAAACTGTAATCGCCGGTATAGCCCAGGTTGTCGAGCTTGAGCACCAGTTGCGCCAGTTGTTCACTGTGTACGCCCTCACCCGGAAACACGCGGAACGTGCGTGCGGTGGTGATGCGTTCTTCAAAAGTACGGGTTTCCTGCCACATGAAGTCGGCCAGCTGCACCAGAAAAATTTTGTCTGGATCGAGGTAGTCGATTTCGTCCAGCGGCGTTTTGGCGGCAAAAATGTGGAACGAGTCGATACCCAGCCCCAAGTTGGGGCAATCGGCGCGGCACACCACGTCCCACGCGCTGGTGAATTCGTTGATGGTGCGGCCCCAAGACAGTCCCTCATAAGCGATCTTGATACCCAACGGCACCGCCAGCATGGCCAACTTGCGCAAATCGCGCGCAATGTGGTCCAAATCAGCGCTGGCGTGTACCGACGTGGACGAACATGCCAGCAGCACCTTGCAACCCAGCGCCGCACACATTTCCAGCATGCTTTTGGCAATGTCCACCTTGTAGTGGTGCAAATGCCCGCTCAAGCCCTCAAAATCGCGCAGCACCTGAAAGCCTGTGCCGCGCAAGCCGCTGTCGTGTACCGCCTGCACCGCCGCACGCCAGCCGTTGGGGTGTCCCACCAAGTCGTTGGCCTTGAGCATCACTTGCGAGAACCCAGCTTCCTTCATGGCCGCCAGCTTGGCCTCCAGCGGCCCCGCCAGCGTGATGGTGTCCATGCCAAAGCCCGCCATGGCGGGCACGGTATTGCGTGGATGGTTCATGGTTCAACCCTCCTCGCGTGCGGTTTCACTGTGCACCAACTCAAACACCACCGACCCCAAATACGTTTTGCTGATGGCTCCGCGCGGTTCGCTGTGCGCAGCTTGGGTTTCCACAAACTCCACCCCCAAGGCACGCAACGCGTTCACCGCGGCCAACACATCGGGGACACCCAGACCAATGCGCTGCAAACGCTCTTGCGCATCCATCACGTTCACGTCCGGCTCAATCAGCTGAACCATGAAGCGGTGTGCCGGATGGAGCGCCGGTGTGCGCAACAACTTGCCCTTGGGCATGATGCCAAAACGTTGCTCATCCGGAATCAGCTCGGCACCAAACAGCTCATGGTAAAACTCCATCCAATCGTAGCTGCGCTCCGGGCCGATGTACTGCACTACCCCAAAAAAGTGGATACCGGCGGTGGCGGGCGGGTGTTGCTCCACCGACGGAATCGGCACAAAATCCACATCGTAAATCGAAAACTCCTTGTAGCGGTCCACAAAATAGATACGACTGCCGCCCGCGCCGTGAATGGCCGGGATGTTGAGCTCCATCACCTCCGCCCGCGTGGGCACTTCCCAAGCCCCACGCTCTAGCACGTAATCGTAGGCGGCACGCGCATCCCGCACCCGTAGAGCCATGGCCGAAATACGTGGTACGGAGCTGCCATGCGTGGCACCTTGCACGTCCTGCGGATGTGCGTTCACCACCACATTCAAATCCCCTTGGCGGTACAACAACACCTCGCGCGAACGGTGCCGTGCCACAGGCCGGAATCCCATCATCTCCAACACCTGCCCCAGCGCCTGCGGCTGTGTGGTGGCGTACTCCACAAACTCAATGCCATCCAACCCAATGGGGTTGGCCGCATCGCTGAACGAAGCCTGCAAAGGCTCGCGGTTGTGACCAGCTTTCAACAAAAAATCGCTCATCTTGTGTATCTCCTGTGACCGAAGTCCACAATGTAACCGTTTGGTACATTTTGTGGCGGCACAATATAGCCCGGATTTACCCTAGCCCATTCAAAAAAACCTTCCGGGGACACCACCTTGCTACCTCACGCCACCCCCTTTACCCCGCCCCAGCAGCGTGCTGCGTGGCAACATCTGCAACAACTGGCCGTACAAGGCCTGCCCCATTTACGCGAGCTGCTGGCCACACCAGACACCGCACGCAGCACCCGCCTGCAACTGCAAGCCGCCGGACTGCGGCTGGATGCCACGCACCAGCAAGTCACCCCCCACGTACTGCGAGCCTTGCTGGCCCTGGCCGCCGAATCCGGCGTGATGGCACAGGCGCAAGCCCAGCGCGAGGGCCAGGCCATCAACCGCACCGAACACCGCGCCGCGCTGCACGTGGCGCTGCGCGGTGGCACCCTGCCCAACCCGCCTTGGGGCCAAGCTATCCAACAAGCGGTCAACCGGGAACTGGAACGCTTTCTCGACGCGGCAGAGCGCATCAGAAACGGGCAATGGCGCGGCCACCGGGGTCAGCGCATCACCGACGTGGTCAACCTGGGCATTGGTGGCTCCGACCTCGGCCCGCGCATGGCGGTGCAAGCACTCGACAGCTACACCCACCCCGATGTGAAAGTACACTTTGTCTCTAACCCAGATGCTTGGGCCTTGCACCACAAATTGCGCCGCCTGCACCCCGATCACACCCTGTTCGTGGTGCAAAGCAAAACCTTCACCACGCAAGAAACCATGACCCTGGCCGCGTCAGCGCGGCGCTGGCTGTCTGACCACGGCCTGCACAGCCACGCCGAACAAGCCCCGCACCTGATCGCCGTCACAGCATCCCCCGCCCTGTCGGCGCAACAAGGTTACGCGCCCGAACACACCTTCGGCTTCTGGGACTGGGTGGGCGGACGCTACTCGGTCTGGTCGGCCATTGGCCTGCCATTGGCCATCGCCATCGGCGCGTCACACTTCCGCGCATTTTTGGCCGGTGGGCACGCTATGGACCAACACTTCTGGCACGCCCCCGCCGAGCACAACATGCCGCTGATGATGGCCCTGCTGGGGGTGTGGAACCGCAACTTTTTGGGTTGCCCCAGCCACCTGATCGCCGCTTACGCCAGCCGGTTGTTTCACTTCGCGCGCTTTGTGCAACAACTTGACATGGAATCCAACGGCAAATCCACCCACGTGGATGGCAGCGCGGCCCAAATCGACACCGGCCCCATCGTCTGGGGTGGCTTGGGCATCGAAGGCCAGCACGCCTACTTTCAACTGCTGCACCAGGGCCAGCACCGCGTGCCGGTCGATTTCATTGGTGTGGAAACCGAAGACACGCCATTGCCGCTGGCCGCCGAACACCACCGCGTCGCCCTGCTCAACCTGCAAGCCCAAGCCCGCGCCTTGGCCATCGGGCGCGATGCTGAAGCCACCACCTCCGAACTGCGCCAGCAAGGCCTCAGCGACGAGCAGATCGCCACCCTGCTGCCCCACCGTACCTTCCGGGGCAACGTGCCCAACGCCACGCTGTGGCTGCCCACCTTGGATCCGCACCACCTGGGCGCGCTGGTGGCGCTGTACGAACACAAAGTGTTTTGCCAGTCGGTGCTGTGGGGCATCTACCCGTTTGACCAATGGGGCGTGGAACTGGGCAAAACCCTGGCCCAACAACTGGAACGCCAGACCCCAGCCTAAACAACTTGTTGCACTGCAACAAATTCAGTTTGCCAAACCCCCGGTTGGGCATGTAAGATAGCGGCAATGCTGCACCGCAACATTGGTTTCTGTTCCAGGAGCTGGTCTGTTTGGTGTTGTTCCTCTCATACGCTTCAGGAGTCCTCCATGTACAAACTGCCTACCGAACAAATCACCGCTTCTGGCCAACAAGTGGCTGAACAAATCAGCAAAATCGCCACCACCGCTTTCAACGGCGTGGAAAAGATGACCGAGTTGAACTTGGCCACCGGCAAGTCGGTATTGAACGATGCCCTGCATTCGTTGCAAGCCGTGGCAGCCGCCAAAAGCCCACAGGAAGCCCTGAGCGCCCAGGCTGAGTTGCTCAAGCCGATGGCCGAAAAAGCTGCCGTCTACGGCAACACCGTGTACGCCATCGCTGCCGAAACCGGCTCCGAACTGACCAAAGTGTCCGGCGGCAAACTGGGCGACCTGCAAAAAACCTTCGGTGCCAGCTTTGAATCCATGGGCCAAAACCTGCCCGCTGGGGCCGAACCCTTTATGGCTGCGTTCAAAAACGCCATGAGCACCGGCCAACAAATCATGGAATCGGCCCAAGCCACTGTCAAGCAAGCCGCTTCGCAAGTTGAAGCCAACGCCGCCAAGGCCACCGAAGCCGTTATCAAAGCCGTGAACCCGGCCAGCACCAAGTAATTGGTGCACGGCGCGTTCCGCACGCGCTTTGATGCCCCCCCAACAGAACGCCCCAACACTTTGCGTGCGCGGGGCGTTTTTCCGTGTGCTGCTGCCAAGTACGGCCAACACCCACACTCAATGGCCGTGTTGACGCAACGCCAAACCAACCAACAAAAAAGCCAACCCGATGGGTTGGCTTTTTGGCAAAACTTGGTGCGGCTGGCGGGGATCGAACCCACGACCCTCGGCTTCGGAGGCCGATACTCTATCCACTGAGCTACAGCCGCTGAAAAACTGTAAGGACAG
>JBLIZX010000021.1:0-2069 GCA_048860285.1 Macromonas sp.
TCCGCTAAACTTGCGCCATGTTCGTCAAGCTCGCTCGCGCCCGCGGTCACACCTACGCCCAGATCGTGGAGTCCTACCGCGACGCCAACGGTCAGCCCCGCCAGCGCCACCTGCTAACCCTCGGGCGCGTGGACGAGAACAACGGCCAGGTCGACAAGGTTCTGCAGACCCTTCTCAAGGCCCGAGGCCATGGCCCTGTGGACACCACCACCCCGCAGGTGCAGTTCGAATCGGCCCTCACCCTGGGTGATGTCTGGGCTCTGGATCAACTCTGGCGCGAGATCGGCTTTGACTGCCTGGCCGGCGTCTTTCGCCGTGCACGCTTTTCCAGCGCTGTCGAGCAGGCCATTCGCGTGATGGTTTTCAACCGCCTGTGCGATGCCGACTCCAAGCTGGGCACGCTGCGCTGGCTCCAAACTGTGGCCATGCCCGGGGTGGATCCAGCCAAGCTCACCCACCAGCATCTGCTGCGCAGCATGGATGCGCTGATGGAACATCAGGATGCGGTCGACGAATCTGTGGCCCACCTGCTGCGCCCCTTGATCGATGACGAGCTGTCGGTCGTCTTCTACGACCTGACCACCATTCGCGCGGCAGGCCTGAGCGTGCAGGAGGGCGATGTGCGGCACTTTGGCATGTCCAAGGAGGGCGTGGTGGCCCGCCAGTTCATGCTGGGCGTGGTGCAAACGGCCGACGGCATGCCGATCTACCACGAGGTCTTTGACGGCAACACCTGCGAGGCGCCGACCCTCTTGCCCACGGTGCGCAAGCTGCTCTCGCGCTACCCGCACATCCGCCGCCTGGTGATGGTGGCGGACCGGGGCCTGCTGTCGCTCGACAACCTGGCCGATCTGAGCGCCATCGTCTTGCCCGAGGGCCAGCCGCTCGAATTCATCCTGGCGGTGCCGGGGCGCCGTTACGGGGAGTTTGCACAGCTGCTCAAGCCCCTGCACGATGCCGCTGCGCCAGAGCGCGAGACAGTGACCGAAACCCGCTGGGAAGGCCACCGCTTGATCATGGCGCATGATCCGGTGCGAGCGCAGGAACAAACGGCGCAGCGGGCCGCACGGATTGCGGCGCTCGAAGCGCGGGCCAGTGAACTGGCCGGCAAGCTCGATGGCCAGGACGCCGGCCAGGTGCACCGCGGGCGCAAGCTCAGCGACTCGGGAGCCAAGGCCCGTTTCTTTCACGAAGTGGCCGATGCGCACCTCTCCAAAATCATCAAGGTCGACCTGCAGTGCGATCTGTTCACCTACGAGATCGACGACAAGGCCCTGGCGCGTGCCCGGATGATGGACGGCAAGATGCTGCTGGTGACCAACGTGGCCGATCTGGCGCCTGCCGAGATCGTGCAGCGCTACAAAAGCCTGGCCGACATCGAGCGGGGGTTTCGGGTGCTCAAGAGCGAGATCGAGATCGCGCCGGTCTACCACCGCCTGCCCGAGCGCATCCGCGCCCACGCCTGCATCTGCTTCATGGCACTGATCCTCTACCGCGTGATGCGCCAGCGCCTCAAAGCGGCCGGTCATAACGCTTCGCCTGAAACAGCCCTGGCTCAACTGCGAAGAATTCAGCGCCAGAGCGTCTGCATCAACCAGGGGGTGCCGATCAGCGGCATCTCCAACATCGACCGTGAGCAGGCTGAGCTGCTGGCGGCCATGAACATCAGAAAGCCCGCACCGGACGCCCAGTTGACCCTGCTGTAGTGGAAATTTTGAAACGGTTTCGAATGAAATCAAGGACTTGTGGCGTTTCGTGTCGAACTCGGGAGCCCACGGTGGTAAGAGCGGCCCACAGGGTCAGTGCGGGGAGTGCCCAGCGCAGGAGGCGGGAGGCTGGAGACCTGGTAGGGCTGAGGCTGCTCGGTGAGCGCAGTCGGGAGTGATTGGAGGTTCGCACGGGGTCGCCAGAAAAGGGAGGGGGCAAAGTCTATCCACCATCGTCTTCTCTTCGGATAATCTCCGACGCTCAAAAAGCTATATCGGGGCGCATTGGATGACACAAGACAGGGCCTCACACGGCTGGGACAGTTTGAACGAGGCGTATTTGGCGACCTTGACTGCGATGAA
>JBLIZX010000022.1:0-5018 GCA_048860285.1 Macromonas sp.
GGGCTTTGTTGCACAAATCAGCTGCAGGTCGAGCTACCCCAATCCCCGGACAGATCTATCCCATGCGGACCGTTTGCGGCGTGCCCAGTGCTGTGAAGCGATTCAAAATCGCGGCACAGATTTGAAGCTCCGCCACCTGTCGGTCAAAGTCTCGTGACTTGACGTGGTCCGCCAGTAACTTGAAGCAGTGCATCTTCGTTTCGACCAGGCTACGCCGATGGTAGCCACTCCACTTTTTCCAGAGCGTGCGTCCCAGATACTTCACCGAACGTAGCGACTCGTTGCGAGCCTGATTCCCCGGTGCATTCCCTTTCCAGAACTGGCCGTTTCGACGTGGAGGAATGATGGCCGCAGCACCACGATCCGCAATCGCGGCATGACACAAGCGCGTGTCGTATGCGCCATCCGTGGTCACCGTCATCAACTTCTCGGTCGGTGGTATTTGCGACAGCAGCTCCGGCAGCATCGTGGCATCGCCCGTACGATTGTCGGTCACTTCTATTGCCCGGATTTCCAGCGTTTGTGCATCAATTCCTAGATGCAGTTTGCGCCATTGGCGGCGGTAGTCGGCACCATGCTTCTTCACCTTCCACTCGCCTTCACCCATCATCTTGATACCGGTGCTATCCACCAGCAGATGCAGACAGCCCTGTTTCCTCTGCACCGGAATGCGCACCTGCAGGTCTTTCTGGCGGCGGGAAAGCGTGCTGAAGTCAGGAACGGCCCAGTCAAGTCCAGCCAAACGCAACATGCTTTCGACCATGCCTGTGGCCTGGCGTAATGCCAGACCAAAGAGGCATTTGATGGTGAGACAGAACTGGATGGCAGCATCGGAGAAAGTGGGCTGCCGTCCGCGTTTACCAGTGGCCGGAGCCTGCCAGTTCATATCCTTGTCGAGCCAGAGAAGGAACTGCCCTCGCTGCTTGAGGGCGTGGTTGTAGGTCTGCCAGTTGATAGTTTGGTACTTGGGAGGGAGGGGCTTGCTCATGCGGTCATTCTACCGGACAGGCGCAAGCCCTGATTTGTGCAACAAAGCCCTTTCCTGTCAAATGACGGTTTACCACGCCGCATCGCAACAAACTACCCGCCGTTCAGCCAGTTGGCACCGTCCTATCAGCCAGTTTGCAACCTGATGCAGATTTGCAACAGCCAGGCACAGCGCAAAGCCTGATTTCGTGTTACCGCAATACCGCACCAGATAGCAGCCATGCATTTTACTCATGCTAAAAGCAAGAAATGTTGGGTTGCCCTGTCCCCTTGGTTAAGATAGCCCCTCAACACAAAAAACATACAAGGGGAACAGTATGTCGAAAGGTATTCCTTTTGCGTCTGGCTCAATCTCCGCGGGTCTGTCACACGCTCAACTCAGCCAGTTGCTGGAATGGATCCACGGCCTGCCGCAAATGGCAGACGAGAGAGAAATGCACACTTTCCTTCAGGCGCTTGGCAAGGAAGCCGAGGTATCAGCCCTGTGGATTATTCATGGTCAGGCCACACCGCAAGGCTGGCATGCCAGCCCGCGCAGCTTCGGTCAGCCGGCAGCCTGCCACAGCCACGACTGGCAGCGCCTGCCGGACGATATCGGCCAGCAGGTGCAATTCAGCTGGTTGCCCCACACCAGCCCGGCAACCGCCTGCTTTGCGCTGCAACGCGACGGCTTTGCCACGCTGCTGTACGTACAACCGCGCACGGCTGACGACGCCGCCACGCTGCGCATGCTGGGCAGCCTGCTGCCGCACCTGCACCCCACACTGCAGCGCCTTGCGCCGGCCGCCGCTGGCAGCAACCCGCTGTCGCACCGTGAAAAAGACATCTTTCACTGGATGATGCGTGGCAAAACCAACTGGGAAATCGCCACCATCCTCGATATCAGCGAGCGCACGGTGAAATTTCACGCGGCCAACATCATCCGCAAGCTGGAAGCCAACAACCGCACCCACGCCATCGTGCTGGGCATCCAGAAAGGCTTGGCGGCCTGAGCAGGCTCCGGGCAGGACATCGCCCTATCCGGCCGTGCTTGACGTTCGTCAACGCACGGCTGTTTTGCGCTGGTCAGAATCGTGCTCCTGCTCTAACCACCCCGAAAGCACGCATGTCCCGCTCCCTCTTTTCTCCGCTTGTCATCCGTGGCCGTGAACTCCTGCCCATCGTGCAGGGGGGCATGGGCGTCGGCATTTCTGCCAAGCAGCTAGCCGGTGCCGTGGCACGCGCAGGTGGCGTCGGCACCGTGGCCAGCGTGGACCTGCGCCACCTGCACGACGACCTGATGGCCGATGCGGCCAACCAGCAGGGGCAGGACGGCATTAACCGCCTGAACCTGATCGCGCTGGACCGCGAAATCAAAGGTGCACTGACGCGTGCCGAAGGCCACGGCATGGTGGCCGTCAACGTGATGAAAGCCGTGGACAACCACGCCGCGCTGGTACGCCAGGCGTGCGAGTCGGGTGCCCACGCCGTGGTGATGGGCGCCGGCCTGCCGCTGGACCTGCCGGAAATGACCGCCAGCCACCCCGAGGTGGCGCTGATTCCTATCCTGTCCGAATCGCGCGGCATCGGCATTGTGCTGAAGCGCTGGATGAAAAAGGGCCGCCTGCCGGACGCTATCGTCATCGAGCACCCCAACCACGCCGGTGGTCACCTGGGCGCCGCCCGCATCGGTGACGTCGGCGACGCCAAGTTCGACTTTGCCCGCGTGCTGGAAGAAACCTTCGAGCTGTTCAAAGGGCTGGGGCTGGAGCGCGAGCGTATTCCGCTGATCGTGGCCGGCGGCGTCAACAGCCACGAGAAGGTGCAAACCTACCTCAACGGCTACGGCGCCAGCGGCGTGCAGATCGGCACCGCGTTTGCCGTCACCAGCGACGGCGACGCCCACATCAACTTCAAGCGCACGCTGGCCGGTGCCAGCCGCGACGACATTGCCGAGTTCATGTCGGTAGCCGGCCTGCCGGCCCGCGGCGTGCTGACGCCGTTCCTGAAAAGCTACCTCAAGCGCGAGGACAAGCTGCAGGCCAACGCCAAGGCCGACCCGGCACGCTGCACGCAGGCGCTGAACTGCCTGACCGTGTGCGGCCTGCGCGACGGCCTGGCCAAGGTGGGCCAGTTCTGCATCGACCTCAAACTGGCGGCCGCCTTCCGTGGCGAAGTCAGCAAGGGGCTGTTCTTCCGCGGCGCCGACCCGCTGCCGTTTGGCGACGCCATCCGCAGCGCCAGCGAAACCATCCACTACTTTCTCACCGGCGAAAAACCGCTGGACCTGCAGCCGGCCTGAACGGCAAGCGCTGCGCCCCCTGCGGCCAACCTTGCCCCTGCTGCTGCAGCGTGGTCAGGGTTGGCCGCATTTGTTACAGTGCGGTACTACCCGTCATGTAACCCTCTTACTACGTCCTGCCATGACCGCGTTTACCAGCTGTAACCCCGCCTCCGGCGAAGTCGTGTTCACCCGCCCCGTCAGCAGCAGCGAACAGCTGACCAGCCAGTTGGCCACCCTACGCCACGCCCAACACCGCTGGGCCCACCTCGATACCGCCACCCGGGCGGCGCGCCTGCTGCGGCTGGCTGACACCCTCAGCGCCCATCGCCACGCGCTGGCCGCGCTGGTATCGCTGGAAGTGGGCAAGCTGGAGCGCGAATGTCTGGCCGAGATCGACAAGTCGGCACAGCTGATCCGCTACTACGCCGAGCTGGCGCCGACGCTGCTGGCGCCCAAAGACATTCCCACCCAGGCCAGCCGTAGCGGCGTGGCCTTCGAGCCGCTGGGCTTGGTGCTGGCCATCATGCCGTGGAACTACCCGGTGTGGCAGGTGCTGCGCTTTGCCGTGCCGGCGCTGATGGCCGGCAACGGCTGTCTGGTGAAACCGGCGCCGTCGGTGCCGCAATGCACGGCGCTGCTGCTGGATATCGTGCGCGAAGCCGGGCTGGACGTACTGGACGTCGCCTGGATCAACCACGACCTGGCCGAAGACGCCATCAAGAGCTGCGACGCGGTGGCGTTTACCGGCTCCACCAGCGCCGGCCGCCAGGTAGCGGCCATGGCTGGCCGCCACCTGAAGAAAACCGTACTGGAGCTGGGCGGCAGCAACCCGTTCATCGTGCTGGCCGACGCCGACATCGACGCCGCCGCGCAAGAAGCCGCCCACTCGCGCTACCGCGACGCCGGCCAGAGCTGCAACGCCGCCAAGCGCATGATCGTGGTGCCGGAAATTGCCGACGCCTTCGTGGCGCGCTTTCTGCAACACGTGGCCGCGCTGCGCCCCGGTCACCCGGCCGACGACCACACCACGCTGGCGCCGCTGGCGCGCGCCGATTTGCGCGAGGCGCTGCATGCCCAGGTGCTGGACGCCGTCAGCCACGGCGCCAGCCTGCTGGCCGGCGGCGTGATGCCGCACGGTGCCGGCTTCTTCTACCCGGCCACGGTGCTGGACCACGTTACACCGGCTTGCCGCGTGTACCAGGAAGAAGTGTTCGGCCCGGTAGCCACCATCCTGCGCGCCCGCGACGAGGCCGACGCGCTACGGCTGGCCAACGACACGCCGTTCGGCCTGGGCGCCAGCATTTTCAGTGCCGATGTGGAACGCGCCTGGCAGCTGGGCCGCGACATCGAAGCCGGCGCCGTGTTCATCAACCGTTACACCAGCTCCGACCTGCGGCTGCCGTTTGGCGGGGTGAAGGCGTCTGGCTACGGCCGCGAGCTGTCCGAGTTCGGCCTGTACGAGTTCGTCAACGTCAAAACCTACTGGCAGAAATGAACCGGCGCGCAAGCGTGCGGTCGCACCGCACTGTTGCCCTCACCTTGCCGCCACCATGCTGTCTTCCCGCCCCCGTTCGCTGAAAACCACACCGCGCAGCAGCTGGCTGCGCATCGCCCTGGCCGCGCAGCAATTGCAGCACGGCACGCTGGCCGACGTCATCGGCCGCCACCCGCGCCAGCAGCTGACCTGGCTGGGGCTGTTGGCCGCACCGCTACTGCTGCCGGTAGCCATTCCCGGCATGGCCACCACCGTTGGCGCCTTCTGCCTGCT
>JBLIZX010000023.1:0-7298 GCA_048860285.1 Macromonas sp.
AGCATCCGGGTGGGATGGTCGTCGTCAACAATCAACAGGTGGGCCGGTTTGGAAGGGGATGCAAGCATAAAAACAGCGAAAAACAGTCTCCGCCATTATGACGCACCGCACTGACAACCGCTGTTAAAAACAGCAAGACCATTTGCCCCATACACGCCAGTTAAAATGTTTGGCGATTGCCGTTTTTCTGGACACACCCAAAGGCCGATTTCTTATGACGATGTTGCTCGATACCAGTGCATTGCAAACCTTGCAAGAATTGCTGGGCGATGATTTGCTGGACATCACACAGATTTACGCCGATCAGGTGTGCCTTGACGTGCAAGGTATTCAAGCGTGCTGGACCAACACCGACACGGTGGAGTTGGGCAAACTGGCCCACGCGCTCAAGGGTGGTTCGTCCAACATGGGCGCTGTGGAAGTAGCACGCTTGGCGGCGTTGCTGGAAAAAGCGGCGCTTGGCAACGACCACACCACCATAGGCAGCGTGCTGAAAGACTTGCCCGCTGCCGCCGAACAAACTGTGCAAGCCTTGCGTACAGGCGGTTATTTGCGCGCCTGAACAACGCTGAGGAAAACCCCGCGCGCTTCAGCTGAACAAGCGGCGTGCCAGTGGTGAGCCGGCTTCAAACTGGCGTTGCTCCAATGCGGCATAGAGTTGCTCCAAGTCCATGCCGATTTGCTCCATCAGTTCTTGCGCCACGGGCTGACCATCCACGTCCGTGACGGTGCCATCCATGTGTTGTGCCAAGGTAGCCAGCACGTCGTACAGGCGGTCAAACGGGTATTCGCTGCGTGGCACGTGGGGCACATCCAAGATCAGCGCAAATTCGGTCAGCGCCTCTTGTTCGGGGTCGTCGGCCAACGCCGCTTGGGTGGCAAATTCCAGCACCAACACGGGCGCACTGCCAAAATCCACACCGGGCAACACCAATTGCCCCGGCACTGGGCCATGCACAAAACCCAATTGGGCCGCTTGCTGCACCAAGTAATGCAAGCTCCAAGCGGTGCGGTTGGCCTGCAACAGGAACATGAGCTGTGCTCCATGCTGGGTCGAAAAATGGTCGAGTTCGCGTGCGCGTTCCACCTCGTGCAGCATGTCGGGCACGTCAATTGTGGCATTCAGGGCTTGCGCCAACTGCTCGACCTTGCGTTGGAATTCGGAAAATTCAATTTCGTTGAGCGGCCCGCTGTGGTTGGCCAGTTGCACCCCCGCCTGCAAGGCCACATAGCGGTGGCCGGTTTGTGGGCGTTCCCATTCTTGGGTGGTCACATTCCAACCTTCCAATGCAAAGGGTTTGGAGCCCACACGGCGCGAACCCGGAATCACGGCCAGCACCGCTTCGCCCATCACGGGATGCGGCAGCGACAGAGTGGCCAGCGCGTCGATAAGCGGGTGCAGCAAATGCAACTGGTGCGCTTTGGCCAACGGATCTACTGGAGGAACCACGGGGGCAGCGGTGCCGATATCGGGTGATGGTGCCGGTGGCTGAGGCGCTGCGGGCGCAGGCACATCGGAAGATGTTGCCGACTGCGGCGGCTCTGGTTCGTAATCGTGGTATTCGGTGGCGGGCTCGGGCACAGGCTCAGGGGGCTGCGCCATGTCGGGACTGGCGGGTACGCTGATGTGGCGCACCGGGCCCCGGCGCGGCAAGTGGCGACGCAAAAACCAACGGTCGTACGCTATCAGTGCCGCAATCAGGGCCAAGCCCAGCATGATCAGGCCGATTTGTAACGGGCTCAATTCCATTTGTGTGCTTCTCCTCTGTGTGCGGCAGTGGTGGTAGGGTCAGGCGTTGGGCACCCAGCTCCGTGCGGTGTCCATGTCCACAGCCACCATGCGCGAGACACCCTGCTCTTGCATGGTGACCCCAATCAATTGTTGTGCCATTTCCATGGCAATTTTGTTGTGGCTGATGAACAGAAATTGGGTCTCACGGCTCATTTGGGTCACAAGTTTGGCGTAACGTTCGGTATTGCTGTCGTCCAGCGGTGCATCCACCTCGTCGAGCAGGCAAAACGGGGCTGGATTGAGTTGAAAGATGGCAAACACCAGCGCGATGGCGGTGAGGGCTTTCTCGCCCCCCGACAACAGGTGGATGGTCTGGTTTTTTTTGCCGGGTGGCTGCGCCAGCACCTGCACGCCGGTGTCCAACATGTCGTCGCCAGTCATCACCAGCCGGGCTTGGCCACCGCCAAACAGTTCTGGGAACATGCGACCAAAATGCTGGTTCACGCTGTCAAAGGTGTGGCCCAGCAATTGGCGCGTTTCGGCATCGATCTTGGCGATGGCATCTTCGAGCGTTTGCATGGCATCGTGCAGGTCGCGGGATTGTTCATCCAGAAAGTGCTGGCGCTCGCGCGCGGAGGCCAGCTCTTCCAAAGCGGCCAAATTGACGGCCCCCAAAGCCGCCATATCGCGCTGGCAACGGTCAATTTCGGCTTGCAAGCCTTGCAGGCGGATGCCGTCTTGCTCGACGCTGGCGGCCAGCGCATGGAGGTCGGCCCCAGCCTCGGTCAGGCGCTGGGTGTATTGCTCCAGCCCCAGTTGAGCGGCTTGTTCTTGCAACTGGCATTCGGTGATGCGGCTGCGCAGCGGCTCCAACTCGCGCTCCAGCGTCTGGCGGCGCTCATCGGTGGCGCGCAGTTGCACGGTCAGTTCGTCGTAGCGGCTGCGCTGCGCGGCCAATTCGCGTTCGCGTTGCAATTTGGTGTCGAGTGCAGCTTGTAGCCCACCTTGGGCGGCGGCATCCGACAGACGTGCCAGCTCGTCGTGGGCGCGCTGGGTGTCGTCGGCCACGGTGCGGCGCTGCTGGGTGGCGGTGTCAACGGCACGTTGCAATTCATTGCGGCGTGCATCCAAACTGCGTTGGGCAAAGGCACTTTCTTGTGCCTGACGTTCCAGCGTACGCAGTTGTTCGCGCGCTTGGGTCAGGCGGCGCTCCGCGCTGGTGACGGTGTCGTCCAATGCCAACAGTTGTTCTTGTTCGGTGGCCAGTTGCAGGTCGAGTTCTTCCAATTGCGCTTGGGCCTCGGCGCTGCGTTCCTGCAAGCTGTCCAACTGGTGTTCGATGTCGGCCACATCGCCGTCAAGCTGGGCGCTGCGCTCGCGGCCCTGTTGGGCCAGTTGGAGGAGGCGCTGGGCATCGAGTTCGGCTTGGTGCAGGTGCTGCTGGGCAGCGGTGGCGGTGTGCTGGGCCTGTTGCAACCGCTGTTGCACTTGGGCGTAAGTGGCCTCGGCGTGCTGGAGCTGGCGGGTGGCTTCTTCGTGCAACAGTTGCTGGGCACGCTGTTGTTTGTCCAAGTTGTCGATGGCGTGTGCGCGGGCCAGCAGCCCCGCTTGGGCGTTGTTCGGAGCGTAAAAACCCAGGTGGTAACGCCCCACCACGTGGCCTGCGGGGGTGAACAGGCTCTGGCCGGGTTGCAGTTGGGTGTGCAAGGCCAGCGCCTGCGGCAAGGACGGCACCGCATAACACCCTTGCAACCAATGCACCAAGAGGCCATGCAGTGCGGCATCGTGCAAGCGCAATTGGCTGGAAAGCGGTACAGCCCCAGGCAACGGTGCAGCGGCCAGCGGTGCGGGCACATCCGGCAAACTGAAAAAAGCCAGCTTGGCTGGGGGCGCATCGCTGACCAGTGCGGCCACACGTTCCAGCACCGACACGGGCAACGCCCCCATGCGTTCGCGCAACGCGGCTTCGAGTGCGTTTTCCCAGCCAGGCTCCACCTGCAACTGGTGCCACAGCGCGGGCAAATCTTGCAAACCGTGTCGTTGCAACCACGGCAACAAGGTGTCGTCGGTTTGCACCTGCTGCTGCAACGCTTGCAGGGCTTGCAAGCGGGCGGATACGTCGGCCAAGGTCTGGCTTTCACGCGTGAGGGCGGCTTGGGCCGCTTGGCGCTGGCGGTCGGCCTCGGCTTGTTGCGCTTGCAGCGTTTGCCAATGGGTCTGGGCCTGGGTGTGTTCGTCTTGCGTTTGTTGTCGTTGTTGCTGGGCCTGGGCCACAGCGGTGTCGTTGGGCAGATCCAGCGCAGCGCGGTCGCGGCTTAAGCGGTCGTGGCGCTGGCGCAGCTGGCGGTCTTGTTCCTGCAACGCACGTTGTTCCAGCGCCAGCAGTTGCAGTGCCTGCTGAATATGTGCCACGCCGTCGCGCTGGCGTTGGGCGTGTGCGCGAGCTTGCAGCACCGCGTCTTCGAGTTCGGGCAAGCGTTCGGCCTGTTCGTCGCACTGGGCTTGCAGCAGTTCGTGCTGTTCGCTGGTGGTGGCTTCGGTTTCAGCCAGGGTTTCGAGCTCGGTCACAGCGGCTTCTTCACGCTGCGCCCAATCGTGTTGCTGGGCCTCCAGTTGCAGCAGGCGCTGCTGCACGCGCTGACGGCCTTCCACCACGTAGCGGATTTCGGCTTCCAACCGCGCCACTTCGGCCCCGGCCTCGTACACATGGCCTTGGGCCTGGTTCACGCTGTCGCCCACGTCATAGTGGGCCTGGCGCAGGGCCTCGAGTTCGGCCTCCACACGGCGCAGGTCGGCCAGACGGGCCTCCAGCGCGTTCACAGCCTCACGGCCTGCGGCCTGCACCTGGGCCAGCTCGGCGGCGGCATCGCGGCGCTTGAGCCACCACAGTTGCTGCTGGCGCACAGTGGCGCGGGTTTGCAAAGCATGGTAACGGCTGGCCACCTCAGCCTGTTGCTCCAGTTTGGCCAACTGGCTGTTGAGTTCGCGCAAGATGTCTTCCACGCGGGTCAGGTTGTCGCGTGTGTCGGCCAAACGGTTGGCGGTTTCACGCCGCCGCTCCTTGTATTTGGACACCCCCGCCGCTTCTTCCAAAAACAGGCGCAACTCCTCGGGACGGCTTTCAATGATGCGGCTGATGGTGCCTTGGCCGATGATGGCGTAGGCACGTGGCCCCAAACCCGTGCCCAAGAACACGTCTTGTACGTCGCGGCGGCGCACCGCCTGCTGGTTGATGTAGTAGGTGCTGCTGCCATCGCGCGTGAGCACACGCTTGACGGCAATCTCGGCGTACTGGTTCCACTGTCCACCCGCGCGCTGGCTGGCGTTGTCAAACACCAGTTCCACGCTGGCGCGGCTGGCGGGCTTGCGCGTGGTGGTACCGTTAAAAATCACGTCCTGCATCGACTCGCCACGCAACTCGCTGGCCTTGGATTCGCCCAACACCCAGCGCACCGCGTCCATGATGTTGGACTTGCCGCAGCCATTGGGGCCGACCACGCCCACCAATTGCCCCGGCAGGTGCAAAACGGTGGGCTCGGCAAACGACTTAAAGCCTGAAAGTTTGAGGGTATGGAGGCGCACAGGACGGAAACAGCGGTATCGTGCCAGCAACGACCGGCAAAAATGCGATAGTGTAGTGGCCTTACCGTCACAAACCCCGATAATGTCGGCCCAGCCCTCGCCCGCACAGGCCCGTCTTGGCCCATTCCACGTAAATTGCCCATGTCTCTGACGACACCCCTGTCCGATTGCCACGTTTTGCTGATCGACGACATGGCCCCCATGCGCGGCCTGTTGCGTGAACAGCTGACCACACTCAGCATCAAACATGTGGTACCCGCCAGTTCGGGCGAAGAAGCCCTCAACAAGCTGCGCACCGAAAAGTTCCACTTGGTGGTGTGCGACTACAACCTGGGGCGCGGCCCGAATGGCCAGCAGGTGCTAGAGCAGGCCAAGGAACAAGGTCTATTGCCCTCGTCCACGGTGTGGATCATGGTCACCGCCGAAAGCGGGCACAACTTGGTGTCGGTGGCCGCCGACGATGCGCCAGACGACTACATCATCAAACCTTTTTCCAGCAAACTGTTGTTGGAACGCTTTCAGCGCGCATTGGCCAAGCGCCAAGCGCTGCAAGCGTTTTACGACCAGCTCGACCAAGGGCACACCGAAGCAGCACTGCAAGCCGCCACCACAGTGTACGAACAGCGTGGACCGTTCTACATTGAGGCCGCCAAGCAAAAAGGCAAACTGCTGCTGCGCCACCAGCGTTTCGACGAAGCCCTGCAACTCTACGATGAACTGCTGGCCCAGCACTCCGATTTGCCTTTTGCCCAATTGGCCCGTGCGCGCGCCCTCAAAGGTCAAGGCGAGTTGGCCGCAGCCGAAACCGCCGCGCTGGAGCTGCGCACACAGTACCCCGACCTCATTGGTGCTTGCGACCTGCTGGTGGACATTTTTGAGGCCACGGGCCGCCCCGAACAAGCCCTGACGATGGCGCAACAAGCCGCCGACATCATCCCCTCGGGGCGGCGCAACCTGTCCATCGGCAAAAAGGCGCTGGCGATGGGGGATACCGAAGCCGCTTTTACCGCTTTCAGCAAAGCCTCCACCCACAGCGCGCTGCCCACCCAAGCGCGTTTGGAAGACGTGGTCACGCTGCTGCAAGCCTACATCCACCACGACAACCCCAAACGTGCGCTGGAACTGCTGCCCGCTTACCAAGAACAGTTTAAAAACAATGCGATGGCGCAGTTGATGCTGAAAGCCATTGCCGCCCAAGCCCACCTGTGGCAACACCACACGCAAGACAGTGCCCCCCTGCTGCAAGAGCTCACCGCCGGACTGAACCAAACCGAACTGACAGTGGAAGCCAAAATGGTGTGCTTGACCACTTTCTGCATGGCCGCGCAAGAGCCTGAAGCCGAACGCTTGACCCAAGAACTGGCACGCGACTTCCACGCCGAAGCCCAGCACCTCAAACACATCCGCGAAAGCGCCGAACACACCCCACTCAAAGCCAAAATTGAGCTGCTGGTGGACAAAACTGTACACGCCTTTGCCGACGAACTCAAACAAACCGTGGGCATGCTCATCAACCAAGGCGCACAAGCGGCGCTGGAGCGCGTCAACCGGCTGCTGCAACAAGCCCCACACAACCCTTCGGTTCACATGCTCAAAGTGCAATGTTTGATTCGGCTGTTGGCCGCACCCGACCGGGCCGTCAAACTGGCCGCTTACGCCGAAGCCGTGAACTACTTGGTCGCCTTGAAAGAAATCAGTGCCGACTTGACCGCACTGGCCAAATACCTGCCCATGCTGGGCGCGGCCATGAAAAAAGTCCACGAAGCCTAAACGCCATGATGCAACCGCCCGCTTTTTTGGCGTGGGTTCACGACCTGAAAAACCACCTGGCCGTGATCGAGGCAGAACTCGAAACCGCCTGCGACCACCACGCCAGCCCCGAAGCCAAAGCCCACATGCTGCGGGCGCGCGAACAAACCGCCGCCGTGCTGCGCAACCTGACCGGACAACTTGTCACCGCCAAAGCCCGCGCAGGCAACCTGCA
>JBLIZX010000024.1:0-10815 GCA_048860285.1 Macromonas sp.
CATTCCGTTGTTGATTCCGGGCGAGGTGTTCAACAAGAAGATTGTGGATTACCTGAAGTTCTCGCGTGAATTTAAGCAGCGTTGTCCTGGCTTTGAAACCGATATCCACGGTTTGGTGGTGGAAGAAGATTTGGATGGCCACAAACGCTACTTTGCGGATTGCGTGAAGGCGGCTGCTTGATAGAATCGAACGCTTTACAAGGAGTTTGTATGTTTCCTGAATACCGTGACCTGATTACCCAACTCAAGACTTCCGATCACCACTTCACCCGCTTGTTCGACAAGCACAATGAACTGGATCAAAAGATCAAAAACATGGAAAGCCACATTCTGCCGGGCACCCATGAAGAGATCGAAACCCTGAAAAAAGAAAAACTGCACCTCAAGGATGAGCTGTACGTGATTCTGAAGAAGGCCAGCGCCGCGCAGGCTTGATCGACAACCGCCAAGCGGTGGTTGACCACCGCTTTGTGGGTACGTTAAAAAACCTCTGCTGGCCGAGCCAAACAGAGGTTTTTTTATAGCAGGGTGTGCGTGTGGATGCGATCAGCGCAGTGCGCGCAGTGCTGCGGCACTGCCGGCTTCGACATCAACCCGGCGCGCACCGTTGTAGCGTTTGACCCAGTAGTCCATTTTCATGTCTTCGACCCGGACTTGAGAGCCTGCACGCGGTGAGTGGATGAATTTGCCATCGCCCACGTAAATACCCACATGGCTGAAGGCTTGGCGCATGGTGTTGAAGAACACCAAATCGCCAGGGCGCAGTTCGTCTTGCGCAATGGTGCGGGTGGCTTCGGCTTGTTCGGCGGCGCGCCGTGGCAGCACCAGCCCCACGCTTTGCTCGTACATCGCCCGCACAAAACCGCTGCAATCAAACCCAGTTTCCACCGAGGTGCCCCCCCACTTGTATGGCACACCCAAGAAGTTCATGGCGTTGGCCACCAAACCTGATGCCGCAGAACCTACGTTTTGCCGCCAGCCTTGCAAGTCCGCCAGCAGTCCTTTTTTGGCGAGCAACTGGGCCACCGCATCATCAGGAACGATGTCGGCGGGTGTGGCAGTGGCTGTTACAGCAGTGGCGGGGGGAGGTGTGTTGGCAGTGGGTTCTGCCACAGCACATGAGGCCCATATCAGCAGGCATCCGGCCAGTAAGGATTTGGTCGATGGTCGCATTCGGTCGAGGGTAAAGGCTGTGTCGGCAAACGTCAAGAGGATATACACTGGGTTTTGACCGTTAATTTTTGTTTTTCTGGACTGGAGTGTGCGTATGTTGCTTGATGCGGATGATTGTCAATTGGTGCTGGTGGATTACCAAGCGCGTTTGATGCCGGTGATTGCCCACGGCGAAGAAGTGCTGGCGCGGGCGCATGTGTTGGCCCAAGTGGCGCAGCGTTTGGGCGTACCGGTGTGGGGTACAGAACAAAATCCCAACAAATTGGGCCCCAACGATGCCAGCTTGCGCGCACTGTGCGACCAAACGTTTGCCAAGGTGTCGTTTGACGCAAGCCAGTCGGATTTGACATTGGCACTGCGTCCACCCGCACCGCCGGTGCGCACTGGGGGCAACGCCCGCAGTTTGCCCAAGCACCTGCAAAAAAACCGCGAAAACCCCGCCCCCGCTGCGCCCAGCCGTGGCACGCTGGTGTTGGCCGGTTGTGAGGCGCACGTGTGTTTGTTGCAAACGGCGCTGGGGTTGTTGGAGCAGGAGTTTGAGGTGTGGGTGGTGACGGATGCGTGTGGTTCGCGCCGCGACCGTGACCGCGATGCCGCTTTTGACCGTTTGGCGGGCAATGGTGTGGAATTGGTCACCAGCGAAATGGTGGTGTTTGAATGGTTGCAGGACTGCGAGCACCCGGATTTTCGGGAAGTGCTGGCACTGGTCAAGTAAGCGAACACCGCATCAAGCCCGTACTGGGGTCAAGGCGGCCAGCAAGCGGCCAAAGAGTTGTTCTACGTCGAGCAGTTGGATCAGCACTTGGTCCCCAGCTTTGATGAATTGGCGCACCAGCGAGTTGGTGTCGCCCCCGATGAAGGGGGTTTCGATGATGTGCTGGGGCAAGAATTCGGGCATACCGTGCAGTTCATCAATCAGCAGGCCCAAGGTGTGGTGGCCGTGGCGCACGGTGATGATTTGGCTGCTGCTGTCGATGCGGCTGGATTGGTGGTTGACCAGCCAGCCCAAATCGAACACCCAGACGAAGTGGGCCAGTTTGCTGCCCAACTGAGGCACCAGCATGCCAATGCGGCCTTGCGCATCGACGGTGGTGCGGGCGGCCAAGGCGCTGGCGGGCAAGGCCTCGATCACGCTGGCCGCAGGCAGGCCCAACATGCTGCCGCCAGTGAAGAAGGTGGCCACTTCCATGCCACCAGCGGTGCCGGGGGGCAGAGCGTTATTCAGCGGGGGCAGGTCGGCGTTGCCCCCGGCTGTTGCGTTGCGCACTGCGCCCAGTGGGGTGAAGACCACCGCCAGCACGTCGTCGCGGTAGCCGTCGCTGACTTTGAATTCGCGGTAGCCTCTTGAAGCAGAGCAGCCCAAAATGGTGTATTGGCCATCGTGGACGACGATGCGTGACAGGCTTTGTCCGTTGGGCAGGGCGAGTACGTCGCTGTCCAGGCCGTCGAGCACGTCACCCGTGTGTCGCTGCGGGTCGGTGCTGGAGATGATGCGTCCTTGGCGGTTGAGGTAAAACGCCGTGGTCAAGCTGGTGTGGTGAGCACCAGCATCGGGCTCGGTGGGGTGTGCCAAGCCGCCGTGCAGCATGGCAGCAAGTTCGGTGTGCGCATCGAAGACCACGGCAATGCCGCCGACGATGCGGTGGTTGTCTTGTGGGTCGCGGATGGCCGCGTGGTAGGTGTAGGTGGGGTGTTCGGGGTCGAGTTGCGATGGCGCAAACGGTGTGACGCAATAGTCTTGCTCGCTGTGCAGGCGCAGCACCCGTTCCAGCATGTCGGGGGCAATGTGGTCTGCACCACGGGTGCCAGGTCGGCACGATTGGGCCACCACCCGGCCTTGTCGGTCGTACACCACCAAACCGCTGTACACGGTGTAGAGCCGGTGGATGTAGGCCAGGATGTCGTTGAGGTGTTGCAATGCCTCGCGGGTGGGGTGGGGTTGTGCCAAGGTGTGGCGAAGTTCGGGTGTGAGGGCCCACCAGCGGCAGTCGTTGGCACGTTCGTACAGGTTGCGATCCAGCAAATCTACCAGCAACAGGGCCGCCAGTTGGGCGGTGCGCAGTTGCGATTCCAGCACGGTGTCGTACAAATCGCGCACCGACGCTGAGAACAGCGTGTTGCTGCGGGTGCCAGTTTCGCTGATTTGCTCCAGGATGGTTTTGAGTTTTTGCAGTTCACCATTGCGGCCAGCGGTGATGACTTGGCCGTTCCACACCACACGTCGGATGGATTCGGTGGCGGTGATGACCTCAAACAGCGGTGGGCTGAAGGTGCGGGCGTGTGACAGCAGGCCCGCAGCCAAGGTGGGATCTAGGTGGGCGAGGGTGGCCTGTTGCGCGCCACCAAAGGCCAATTCCAGCGGCACCATGACTTGGCCGCGCCAGCCTTGTGGGCCGGGGTAGCCTTGGTAGCCTTGTGCGGGCAGGGTGCTGATGAGGTATTCCCGCCCAGCGTGTATGAAGCGTTGTGGCAACGCCTGTGGGTTGGTGGGGACTTGGGTGCCAGTGGCGATCCAGGCGGTGTCGGAGCTGGCGATAACGCGGTCGTTGCCGTCCAACAGTAGCAGCACCGAACGGCCTTCCGGGTCGCGGTAGGCGTTGAAGATGCTTTGCATTTCGGTATCGAAACCAAACGACAAGCACAACACCCCCACTTGCATGTGGGTGTGGGGGTGGGTCATGCGGTGTGCGTAGAGCAACGCTTCGGGCCGCTGTGTGTGGAAATTGCTGGGGCCCGAGTGTTCCACGTAACCATTGCTTTGCAGGGCGGTTTCAAACCAAGGTGCAGGCTGATGTTGTTGGGTTTGTTCGGCGGGCGTGGTGTGCTGACGCAGTTGCAGACGCATGTTGCCGTCGCGGTCGAGCAAAATGATGTCGTCGTAGACGGTGTACTTGGCTTGGTACTGTTGCAGCCGCGCGCGCACCAGTTCGGTGTTGTCGTGTTCCCCGGCCAGCCAGCTGCACAGTTCGCGGTCGGTGGCCAGAAAGCCGACATCGGCGGTGCGTTCGTACAGATTGCGCACCACGATGTCGATGATGTATTGCGCTTGGGTGCCAATGGCATCGAGCGCGTTGTTGACTTTTTCTTGTACCAGTCCGGCTACCAGATCGTGTTCAAGGCGATTGAGCCCAGCGCGGGTAGCTGCCATCGTGGGTAGGATGGTTTGCGCCTCCACGGGGCAGTTCATTTTGGCCGAGGCTTCGATCATCCGCCACATTTGGTCCAGTTCGCGCAGCGACAGTTCGCAGCGGGCCACATCACGCATGTAGGGCAAGAAAGTGTCGATGGCGATGGGGTGGCCGGTGGTCATGGTACGGAACTGCCTGTGAGTGCTACAAAAAAATCAGGTTCAACGAGTCTAGCAATTTTTGCACCACTTTTGCCCGTGGAATACCGCCGCCCGATGCTGTGGCACACTTTAGCCCTTGTTTTTGACACTTTGGCCAGAACCGCTGGCCCAGCAGATTGATGCAGAATATCCACGCGCAGTTGGCGCAAGAGTTGAAAGTGGCCATGCGCCAGGTGGAGGCCGCCGTGGCGTTGCTCGACGGTGGGGCCACAGTGCCGTTTATTGCCCGTTACCGCAAGGAAGCCACGGGCGGGCTGGATGACATTCAGTTGCGTGAACTGGAGCAGCGTTTGGCCTATGTGCGCGAGTTGCAGGATCGCCGTGCCACGGTGCTCAAAAGCATTGAGGAGCAGGGCAAACTGACCCCGGCGTTGCAAGCTGCGATTGCCGCTGCCGTCACCAAGCAGGAGCTGGAAGATTTGTACTTGCCGTACAAGCCCAAGCGCCGTACCAAAGGCCAGATTGCGCGCGAGAACGGCTTGGAGCCGCTGGCCGATGCGTTGTTCAACGATCCCAACCGCGTGCCCGCCGACGCGGCGCAGGCGTTCGTGAAAACTGCCAAGGGCGACGATGGCAGCGATTTCACCACCGTGGCGGCGGTATTGGACGGGGTGCGCGATATTTTGAGTGAGCGTTGGGCCGAGGATGCTGTGCTGGTGCAGGGCTTGCGTGCTTGGTTGTGGCAGGAAGGGCTGTTGCAAAGCCGCAGGGTCGAGGGCAAGGACGAGAATACGCCCGACCACGCCAAGTTCCGCGATTATTTTGATTATGCCGAGCCTATTGGCCAGGTGCCATCGCACCGGGCGTTGGCGGCGTTTCGGGGCCGCGCGCAGGAGGTACTGGATCTGAAATTGGTGTTGCCTGAGCCAGCATTGCCGACCGGCACCAAACCCACAGCGGTGCCGTCGTTGGCCGAAGGGCGCATTGCACGCCACTTGGGCTGGAGCCATCAAGGCCGCGCTGCCGACGACCTGATCCGCAAATGCGTGGCTTGGACGTGGCGTGTCAAACTCAGTTTGTCGATTGAGCGCGATTTGTTCACGCGGCTGCGCGAGGAAGCGGAAAAAGTGGCGATCAAGGTGTTTGCCGACAATGTGCGCGATGTGTTGCTGGCTGCGCCTGCGGGCCCCCGCGTGGTCATGGGGTTGGATCCCGGTATCCGCACCGGCGTGAAGGTGGCGGTGGTGGACGCTACGGGCAAGTTGCTTGAGACCGCCACCGTGTACCCGCACGAACCGCGCAAAGATTGGGACGGTGCTTTGCACACCTTGTCCAAGCTGTGTCAGCGGCATCAAGTGGATTTGGTGGCGATTGGCAACGGCACCGCCAGCCGAGAAACCGACAAACTGGCCGCCGATCTGATCGCGCAGCTGGCCAAGGCTCAGCCGGGCCATGTGGTGCAAAAAGTGGTGGTGAGCGAGGCCGGGGCTTCGGTGTACAGCGCGAGCGAATACGCTTCGCAGGAAATGCCGGATGTGGACGTGAGCTTGCGCGGCGCTGCCAGCATTGCGCGCCGTCTGCAAGACCCGCTGGCCGAGCTGGTCAAGATCGACCCCAAGAGCATAGGCGTGGGCCAGTACCAGCACGACGTGAACCAGAGTGAGCTGGCGCGCACGCTGGACGCGGTGGTGGAAGATTGTGTGAACGGGGTGGGAGTGGATTTGAACACCGCCAGTGCGCCGCTGTTGGCGCGTGTGTCGGGGTTGAGTGTGAATGTGGCCAAGGCGGTGGTGCGCTGGCGCGAGGCCAATGGCGCTTTCCGCAACCGCCAGCAGTTGCTCAAAGTGGCGGGGTTGGGGCCCAAGACGTTTGAGCAAAGCGCGGGCTTTTTGCGCATTCGGGGTGGTGACAACCCGCTGGACATGACCGGTGTCCACCCCGAAACCTATCCGGTGGTGCAGCAGATTCTGGTCAAAACGGCCCAACCGATTGCCGAGTTGATGGGGCGCAGCGACGTGCTCAAACCCCTCAAACCCGAATGGTTTGCCAATGAGCGGTTTGGCACCATGACGGTGCAGGACATCTTGCTGGAGTTGGAAAAACCGGGCCGTGATCCGCGTCCAGATTTCAAGGTGGCCCGTTTCAACGACGCAGTGCAAGACATCCGCGATTTGCAACCGGGTATGGTGTTGGAAGGCACGGTGAGCAATGTGGCCCAATTTGGTGCATTTGTTGATGTGGGTGTGCACCAAGATGGGTTGGTGCATGTGAGCCAGTTGTCGCACAAGTTTGTCAACGACGCGCGTGAGGTGGTCAAGGCGGGCGACATTGTGCGCGTGAAGGTGGTGGAGGTGGATGTGCCGCGCAAACGCATTGGCTTGACCATGAAATTGGACGCGCCCACCCACAGCGGCGGCCACCGTGCGGAGCCGCGCCGTGAGGCGGGGCCATCGGGGGCGGGAGTGCGGCAGCGTTCGTCCGGGCCCGCCCCGGCCTCGGCGATGGCTTCGGCTTTTGCCAAGCTGCACACCCTCAAGCGTTAACGCTAGGAGCTTGCCCATGCAACTGGTGGATCTGCTGGCACAGGCCCAGGCACTGCCCAGCATGCCGCGTGTGGTGTCGGAGGTGTTGGCAGAGTTGGACGCGGACGACCCCGATATCCGCACGATTGCCGATACCATCGCCACCGACCCCGGCCTGACGGCGCGGGTGCTGAAACTGGCCAACTCGGCCTACTTTGGCCTGTCGCGCCAGATTGGGGACGTGGAAGAGGCGATTGCGCTGTTGGGTTTTAACCATGTGCGCACGCTGGTGACGGCGGTGGCGCTCAGCAGCAGCTTCCACGCCGTGCCGGGTGTGAATTTGGAACAGTTTTGGCGTTACAGCTTGAATGTGGCCAAGATTTGCAAGACGTTGGCACACAGCCTGCGCTTGAACGATGGCGAAGCCTTCACGGCGGGGTTGATTCACGCCGTGGGCGATTTGGTGATGCACATGGGCATGCCCGACGTGATCGCGCAATTGGACTTTACCGTGGCCCCGTTGGATTTGAAGCGTGCCGAAGCCGAGCAGGCCGTGCTGGGGTACACCTATGCCGATGTAGGGGCTGCTTTTGCCACCACTTGGAATTTCCCAGACGACATTGTGAGGGCCTTGAAATACCAGTTGCAGCCCTTTGACGGTGACGTGTACGAGCCGCTGGCTGGCGTGGTTCACATGGCGGTGTGGCGTACCCGGGCCGCAGAAATTCACCTAAACCGCGAAGGGCTGGCGGCCACCTTTCCGGATGTGGTAGCGTTGTTGTTGGGGCTGGACTTGGACATGGTGCTCGACAAAGACCCCACCGACTGGGTGTCGGCGGGCGAGTTGTCGGCGTTTTTGCCCTGAAATGGGAGGCATGGTTTATGCACAGCTCTCACAATCCCCGTGTTTTGCTGACCTCCGCCATGCGCAGTGTGATCGACCGCATGGCGCGTGCAGGCCGCCCACCGCTGCACGCGTTGACACCGCAGCAGGCGCGGGCTTTTTACGAGCAAAGTTCCGGCGTGCTGGATTTGGCACCGCACAAAATGGCGCGTGTGGATGCGTTGCAGATCCCTGCCCGCGATGGCGCACAGTTGCCTGCGCGGTTGCTGGTGCCGCACTTGCCGCCCGAACGGGCAGCCACGCTGTGCCCGGTGTTGCTGTATTTGCACGGTGGTGGTTTTACCGTGGGCAGCGTTAACACCCACGACAGCCTGTGCCGACATTTGGCACACTTGGCGCATTGTGCGGTGTTGTCGGTCGATTACCGGCTTGCGCCCGAACACCTGTTTCCCACGGCGGTGGACGACGCTTGGGACAGCTTGCAATGGTTGCACCAGCACGCGCTAGCTTTGGGATTGGATCCAGCCCATATCGCCATCGGCGGTGACAGCGCGGGCGGTACCCTCAGCTTGGTGACGGCGATCCAGGCCCGTGATGCCGGTTTGCCGCTGGCGCTGCAAGTCCTGTTTTATCCCGGCTGCACGGCGCACCAAGACACGCCCTCGCACAAGACTTTTGCGCACGGTTTTGTGCTGGAAGAGCCCGCCATCACGTGGTTTTTTGGCCAATACCTGCGCACGCTCGCCGACCGTGACGACTGGCGCTTTGCGCCGCTCAACGCCCCCGATGTGGAGGGTGTGGCCCCGGCTTGGTTTGGGCTGGCCGAGTGCGACCCGCTGGTGGACGAGGGCGTGCTGATGGCCGACCGGCTGCGGCTGGCTGGTGTGGCGGTGGATTTGGACATTTACCGGGGTGTGACGCATGAGTTCATCAAAATGGGCCGCGCCATCCCTGAAGCCTTGCGCGCGCACCAAGATGCGGCGCGCGCTCTGCGCCACGCGTTTGGTCTGGCCTGACTCCGTCTCCCGCCGCCGCACATGCCCTTGCCGGGGCACAAAACCGCGCTACGCCGTACACTTGTGCGCTAATCCTGTTTTCTACCTATTTCGGATGTGTATGCCCGCTGTTTTCGCAGTCGGGCTGTTTGGTTTGTGCCTATGAATGCCCCTGTCGATGTGTCCTTTTTCCAGCGTGCCGCCAAGCCGCTGACCAGCTACCGCCCCTACTGGGCCAAGCGTTTTGGCCCAGCCCCTTTCTTGCCCATGAGCCGTGCCGAGATGGAGCAGTTGGGCTGGGACAGTTGCGATGTGGTGCTGGTGACGGGGGACGCGTATGTGGACCATCCCAGCTTTGGTATGGCGGTGATTGGGCGGGTGTTGGAAGCCCAGGGCTTCCGGGTCGGCATCATCGCGCAGCCCGACTGGCACAGCGCCGAGCCGTTCAAGGCGCTGGGCAAGCCCAATCTGTTCTGGGGCGTGACGGCGGGCAACATGGACTCCATGATCAACCGCTACACGGCCGACCGCAAAATCCGCAGTGACGATGCCTATACCCCCGGCAACGTGGGCGGCAAACGGCCCGACCGCGCCGCCACCGTGTACAGCCAGCGTTGTCGCGAGGCTTACAAGGACGTGCCCATTGTCCTAGGGGGTATCGAAGGCAGTTTGCGCCGCATCGCGCATTACGACTACTGGACGGAAACCGTGCGCCGCAGCGTGGTGCTGGACAGCAAATGCGACCTGTTGCTGTACGGCAATGCCGAACGTGCGTTGGTGGACATTGCACACCGTTTGGCCAAGCGCGAACCGGTAGAAAATATCACCGACGTGCGCGGCACCGCCTTTGTGCGCAAGCACACGCCCGAGGGCTGGTTCGAGATCGACTCCACCGACGTGGACCAGCCGGGCCAGGTCGCTGCCCACCTCACCTCGTACCTGATGGTGTCGGAGCAGGCCAAGGCACAAGGCGAAACTTGTGCCCGCGAGGACGAAGCCAACGCCCAGGCCGACGCGGCCAACCGTGCAACGGGCCATAAGCCGCAAGGCGGTGCGATCCAGCCGTTGCAATTCGTGCCCAACCCGGCGCTGGCCAGCCAGGGCAAGCCACCGCGCGACAAGACCGTGATCCGCCTGCCCAGCTACGAACGGGTCAAGGCCGATCCGGTGCTGTACGCCCACGCCAACCGCGTGCTGCACCTTGAAACCAACCCTGGCAACGCCCGCGCGCTGGTGCAAGCGCACGGCAGCGGCCCCACCGCGCGCGATGTGTGGATCAACCCGCCGCCCATTCCGCTGACCACCGCCGAAATGGACCACGTGTTTGGCCTGCCCTACGCCCGCAGCCCGCACCCTGTCTATGCCGATGAGCACGGTGGTCATGATGGCGCGACCAAAATACCGGCATGGGAGATGATCCGTTTTTCCGTCAACATCATGCGTGGTTGTTTTGGCGGTTGTACGTTCTGCTCCATCACCGAGCACGAAGGCCGCATCATCCAGAGCCGCTCCGAGGATTCCATCATCCAAGAGATTGAGGACATCCGCGACAAAGTGACCGGCTTTACCGGCGTGATTTCCGATTTGGGCGGGCCGACGGCCAACATGTACCGCATCGGCTGCAAATCGCCTGAAATTGAGGCCGCGTGCCGCAAGCCCAGCTGCGTCTATCCGGGCATTTGCTCCAACCTCAACACCAGCCACGATCCGTTGATTCGCTTGTACCGCCGGGCGCGTGGCCTCAAGGGGGTCAAAAAAATCCTCATCGGTTCTGGCCTGCGCTACGATTTGGCGGTCAAGTCCCCCGAGTACGTGAAAGAGCTGGTACAGCACCACGTGGGTGGCTACCTTAAAATTGCACCGGAACACACCGAGTCGGGGCCGTTGTCCAAGATGATGAAGCCCGGTATCGGCACCTACGACCGCTTCAAGCAGTTGTTCGACCAATACAGCGAGGAAGCGGGCAAAAAGCAGTTCCTGATCCCGTACTTC